>NZ_JBVHVT010000042.1:0-72655 GCF_055564695.1 Streptomyces sp. NPDC029014 | reverse complement strand
CCTCCCCCCCCCCCCCCCACCCCCCCACCCCCCCCCCCCCCCCCTCTCCCCCCCCCCCCCCCCCCCCCCCCCCCCCCCCCCCCCCCCCCGGCGGTGTCGTTCGGGGCGGGCTCAGCCGCCCATGGCCGCGACCGCCGATTTCGGCCGCAGGTCCGTCCAGTGGGCCTCGATGTAGTCGGCGCATTCCTGCTTGGTGCCCTCGCCCCGGGCCAGTGCCCAGCCGAGCGGCTGCTCGATGCGGGCCGGCCACAGGGAATGCTGCCCTTCCTCGTTGGCCAGTACGACGTAGCGGCCTTCCGGGTCCTCAAAAGGGTTCGTTGCCACGATTCCTGCCTTTGCTCCAGTGATGACGCAATCCGGCCTGCTGTTCCGGCGCCCACACTAGGAGCCGGTCACGCGGGGTGCGGGCAGCGGGAAGGGCAGATCGGCGGCAGTGTCCGAAGGCGTCCACATCGTGGTACCGCTCATCTTTCAAACGACATATGATCCATCAGTTGACAAGATCATGCGATCCGAGCCGTGGGGGGATCAGGGTGGCGGATGCTGATGGGGGGCCGCTGCGGTTCAACATCCTGGGGCCGTTGGAGGGCTGGGCGGGCGGTGTGAAACTCCGCCTGGGCGGCACGATCCAGGAACGGGTACTCGTCGCACTGCTGCTGGAACCCGGCAAGATGCTGCCCGTGTCGCGGCTCGTCGACACCGCCTGGGACGAGGATCCCCCCGCGACGGCCGCCCACCAGATACGCAAGGCGGTGGCCGACTTACGCCGGCGCATCCCGGGCGGCAGGGAGGTCGTGGTCACCGAAGGCCCCGGCTACCGGGCCGCCGTCACCGACACCCAGCTGGACCTGGGCGAGTTCGGCACCCGGGTGCACGCGGCGAAGGAAGCGGTGGCCGCCGGGCGCCCCGCACACGCCGTCGAGATGCTGCGCGCCGCCCTGGCCCTGTGGCGCGGCCCGCTCCTCGCCGGTGAGGGCGGACCCGTCATCGAGACCGCGTCCGTCGTCCTCGAAGAGAGCCGGCTGGCCGCCGCCGAGCAGTTCTTCGACCTCCGGCTGAGCCTCGGCGAGGCCGCGGACGTCGTCGTGGACCTGCGCGGGCTCGTCCACCAGCATCCCCTGCACGAAACGCTGCGGGGGCAGCTGATGCTCGCGCTGTACCGGTCGGGCCAGCAGGCCGCGGCGCTGGAGGAGTACACCAAGGTCCGCGAGCTGCTCGTGGAGGAACTCGGCGTCGATCCGGGACCGCAGCTCACGAGGATGTACGAGGGGATCCTCCAGGAGAGCCCCGAACTGGCGGGCGCCGGACCTTCGTCGGTCGCCGTGCTCCCCGCCCCGGCGCCCGAGGAGTCCCGGGCCCCCTGCACCCTGCCCAACGACCTGGCCGACTTCACCGGCCGGGAACGGGAACTCCAGGACCTGCTGCACTACGCACGCACCGAAAACAAACAGGCCACCCGGATCGTGGCACTCGACGGCATGGGCGGCAGCGGCAAGACCTCGCTGGCGGTACGGGCCGCGCACCGGCTCACCCCCGACTATCCCGACGGCCAGATCCACATCGACCTGCGCGGGTACACCCCCGGCGAGCAGCCGATCACCACCGGCGCCGCCCTCGACACCCTGCTGCAGGCGATGGGCGTGCCCGGGCACCGGATCCCGGAGGACGTCGTCGGCCGGGCGACGCTGTGGCGGGCCACCCTCGTCGGCCGACGGCTGCTGCTCCTCGTCGACAACGCGGCGGACACCGCCGCGATCCGGCCCCTGTTACCGGCCTCGCCGGGGTGCCTGGTGCTGGTCACCAGCCGGGCCCGGCTGGTGGACCTCGACGGGGCCGAGTGGATCTCCATCGACATCATGGCGCCCGAGGAGAGCG
This sequence comes from Streptomyces sp. NPDC029014, assembly GCF_055564695.1. Classification (NCBI taxonomy): domain Bacteria; kingdom Bacillati; phylum Actinomycetota; class Actinomycetes; order Kitasatosporales; family Streptomycetaceae; genus Streptomyces; species Streptomyces sp. NPDC029014. The sequence goes on along the minus strand of NZ_JBVHVT010000042.1, from coordinate 70,780 downwards.
CGGCCCTGGTCGCCGACACCCTCGGCGTGCAGCGGGTGGCCGCGGAACCCGCGGCCGCGGCCGAGCTGGCCCGGCTGTGCGGGCACCTGCCGCTCGCCCTGCGCATCGCGACGGCCCGGCTGCGCAACCGTCCGCGGTGGACGCTGGCGTACCTGGTCGACCGGCTGCGGGACGAGACGCGCAGGCTGGACGAGCTCAGCTCGGGCGAGCGGAGCGTCGCCGCCACGCTGCGGCTGTCGTACCAGACCCTGGACGAGGAGTCCCGGACGGCCTTCCGGATCCTCGCACTCCACCCCGGCGGGGACATCGACGTCCACTCGGCGGCGGCGCTGCTGGGCGTGGACACCCGCGACGCCGAGGACATCCTGGAGCGGCTCCTCGACGTGCACCTGGTGCAGCAGCCCGAGATGGGCCTGTACACCCTGCACGACCTGGTGCGCAGTTTCGCGCAGAGCCTGCGCGGCGAGCCCACCGAACGCGCCGACGCCGACGCGCTGGAACGGCTGCTCGACTACTACCTGACGGCCACCGAGGCGGCCTGCGAGATCCTGTTCCCCGGCCGGCGCCGCCGGCCCACGGGGATCGTGGAGTGGACGGCGGAGCTCCCCGACTTCCGGGACGTCGAACGCACCCAGGCCTGGTTCACGCGGGAGCACGCCGGGCTGCTGTCGATCGTCGCCCTGGCCGAGCGGCTCGGCTACGACCGGCACGCGGTGTGCCTGGCGCGCAACATCGTCTTCCAGCTCAACGCCCGGGGCCAGCTGCACGAGTTCGCGGAGCTGTGCCGGCTGGCGGTCACGGCCGCCCGGCGGCTGGGCGACCTCGCGCTGCTGGCGGTGAGCCTGTCGAACCTGGGCGTGGCCTGTTGGAAGCTCGGCCGGCTCGGCGAGGGCGTGACGGTGGCCGAGGAGGGCCGTGACGTGGCCGCCCGGATGGGCGACCTGCAGACGGAGGCGCACAGCGAGAGCACGCTCGGCCTGTACAAGAGCCTGCTGGGGCAGTTCCCCGAGGCCCTCGCCCACCTCCGGCGGGCGGTCGCCTGCGAGCGCGAGCTCAACTCGCCGCGTGCGGAGGCGGAGAGCCTCACCGCCCTCAGCGCCCTGTACGAGCAGTGGGGCCGGCACCGGGAGGCCGTCGAGGCGGCCCGCCGGGCGGTGGACCTCGCCGTGCAGCTGGGCCGGCGGGGCATCGAGCTCGTCGCGCTGACCGACCTCGCGTTCGCGCACACCGGTCTCGGCGAGTACGAGGCCGCCGACCGGGCCCTGGCCCGGGCGCGCGGGCTGTACGACGAGTCGATGGACCAGGGCCATGCGGCCATGGCGCTGGCGCTGTCCGCCGACACGGCCCAGCGGCTGGAGCGGCCCGAGCAGGCGGCCGGGTTCGCGGACCGGGCGCTGGCCCTGGTCCGGGAGGGCTCGTCGCCGCTGCGCCAGGCGAAGGTCGAGAACATGATCGGCCGGGTGCTGCAGCGGAAGCGGGAGCACGCGCGGGCGCTGGACCTGCACAGCAGTGCGTACGAGCTCGCCTCGGGCGTCGGCTACCGCATCGAGGAGGCGTACGCCCTGGCCGGGATGGCCCGGGCGGCCGCGGCCCTCGGTGCCGGGGAGGAGGCGGCCGAGCACGAGGCCGCTGCGGAGGAGTTGTTCTCCGCGATGGGTGTGGAGCCCGGGGCCCGGCGCGGCTGACCCCCGTACACGCGCAGGCGGCCCGCGAGGTGTCTCGCGGGCCGCCTGTGGTGCTGGTCGGGCCGTCAGCCCTTGGGGGTGGGGATGATGACGGTCGGCCCCTTGTCCTCCGCGGAGATGTGGTGGCCGCCCTGCTGCCCCGTCTGGTGGTCGATGCCGGCCGCCGCGCCGAGCCCCAGCGCCAGCGCCGCGACGACGATCCCGATCGACTTGGTCAGCTTGCGTCCCATGTTTCCGCCCCCTGTGTCTGCGCCTGCTCTGTCCGACACCCCGAATATGGCTGGCGCACTTCCCCAAAGGTTCCCGCTCCGTTCCCGTCCCCGGGAACGGAACGGGAGCGGGCCCCCGGCCTGCGGGAACGAGCAGGACCGGGGGCAGTTGCGGTCACCGCCCTAGGGGTTGCGGTCGGTGTCCGCGGCGCCGCGGAGCCGGCAGGACAGCACGCGGGGGCCCTGGGGCGTCAGTGCGACCACGGTGTGCGCGGGCCCGGACTCGTGCCCCGCCATGTCGAGCAGGGCCCGGACGGAGGAGCGCAGCACGGCCCGGTCGGCCTCGGCGGGCTCGGGGGCCGGGCCGGTGCCGGTGCGGCGCCGGGCGGTGATGTGGGTGACGTGGTGCATGCCGGTCCGGGTCACGGTGTCGACGCCGAACTCGATCCCGTCCCAGGCGCGGTGGCCGTCGTCGCCGCCGCTGTGGCGGGCGCTCTCCGGGGGGCGTTCGGTGCCGATGTGCTCGGCCCACCGTTCGACGGCCGACAGGTCCTGGAGGGTACGGCTCAGTCGGCCCGCGGTCGGCGGCCGGTCCGGGTGTCCCACGTGATGCTCCTCTGCAACGGGCTGGTGCCTCAGGGGGACACGGTGCCGCCTGCCGGTCCTGTTCCCCTCCCGCCCCGTTCCCGGCTCCCGCGCCGCCCGTACCGGCACGGGGAACGGCGGCGGTGCCGGTCGGCCGCGGGCCGCGGCACCAAGGGGCACCTTCGATCGGCAGTTTCACGCTCGTATGCGCGAATTCATGGCTTCTCCCTATCGGATGGGGTTAGCGTCTTCATATTCCCTCACCCGGCGGCGCCCCGGACCGGCTGTGTCCCGTCACGGCCGCTTTTCGTTTGCGCCGCTCACCGGAGCCTTTCGGAGGAACCGCACACATGAGGCAGATGGTAAATTGGCTGACGCCTTCGTTCGCCGCCCTTCACGACCGTCCGGGAATAGCCACCCTGGGTCCCGCGGGAACGAGCAGCGAAGTCGCCGCGGGCGTCGTCTGGCAGAGCCTGGACGGTACCGCCCCCGAGATGCGCAACATCGAGCTGCACCGGACGTACGAGGACGCGGCCGAAGCGCTCCTCAACCGTGACGTGAACTACCTGGTCGTGGCGAATGCGTACAGCGGGATCAGCGAGTTCTACATGAACACCCGGCTCACGCTCGCCGGTGTCTTCGTGATGGACACCCCGCATTACGGAATCGCCCGGGTGCCCGGCCGGCCCGTCCCGGAGAGGCCGGTGGTCGCCACCCACCCGGCGCCGCGCGCGCTGGTGGACGAGCTCCTGCCGAGCAGCTTCACCGACCGCGAGATCCTGCAGGTCACGTCGACGAGCATGGCTGCCGCGGCGGCGCGGGACGGCATCACGGACCTGGCCCTGACGACCAGACCGGCCGCCGAGTCCACCGGCCTGGAATTCATTTCCCGGACCCGCGTGATCAGGATGCTCTGGTCCGTCTTCACGACGAACGACGACGCGTTCGCCCCGCTCGCCACGGAAACCGCCGACGTACGGAGGACGACCCATGCTCATGCTTGACGGGGAGGAGGTCCGCGCCGCTTTCCCCATGGCCGAGGCGATTTCCGTCATGACGGACGCATTGCGCGCATTTTCGTCCGGAAAAGTGACCCAACCGCTCCGCTCGGTCCTCGCACCGCCTTCCGAAGAGGGGGTGTTCGCGATGATGCCGGCCCATGTGGAGGGCCTCGGTTACGGATTCAAGGCCATCATGCACAATCCCGGGAACCGGGCCCGCGGACTCGGCACGCACATCGGCACGGTCTGCGTGTTCGACCCGGTCACCGGTGAATTGTCGGCGGTCCTCGACGGCAGCGCCGTCACGGCCATGCGAACGGCCGCGGTGTCCGCCGTGGCGACCCGGGCACTGGCCCGGGAAGATGCGGGCGATCTCGCAATTCTCGGTTCGGGAACCCAGGCCCGTACGCACCTCGAAGCCATGCGCCTGGTGCGGGACGTCCGCCGGGTCCGCGTGTGGTCGCGCACCGCGGAGCACGCACGGGCCTTCCGCGACTGGGCCGGCGGCCGGGGCGTGGCCGTGGAGGTCTCGGCCACCGCGCAGGACGCGCTGCGCGGAGCGGACCTGGTGTGCACGACGACCTCGGCGACCGGGGCCGTGGTCCTGCCCGGGCACCTCGCCCCGGGCGCCCACGTGAACGCCGTCGGCGCGTCGGTGCGCGGGGCCCGGGAACTGGCCCCCGCCGAGGTCGCCCGCTGCCGGGTCTACGTGGACAGCAGGGAGTCGGCGCTGAACGAGTCCAGTGACCTCTGCGACCCGATCGCCGAGGGCCTGATCGGTGAGAAGGACATCAGGGGCGAGATCGGGGAGGTGCTCCTCGGCACGGCCGAGGGACGCACCGGACCGGAGGAGATCACCTTGTTCAAGTCCCTGGGGCTGGCCGTCGAGGACGTCGCCGCCGGATTCTCGATCGTCGCGCGGGCTCGGGCGCGGAAGGGCGGTACCGGTGCTGACGTCTGAGGTGCGGCCGTCGAGCCTGCGGGGCACCCGGCTCTTCGTCGTCGACGCGTTCGCGAAGCGTCCGTTCACGGGCAACCCGGCCGCGGTGTGCCTGCTGGAGGAGCCCCGGGACGAGACGTGGATGCAGTCCCTGGCCCGGGAGATGAACCTCTCCGAGACCGCGTTCGTCAGCGACCGCGGCGACGGGTACGAGCTGCGCTGGTTCACCCCGGCCAAGGAGGTCGACCTCTGCGGCCACGCGACCCTGGCCAGCGCCCACGTGCTGTGGCAGCGGGGCGCGCGGGAGCGGCAGATCGACTTCCACACCCGTAGCGGCGTCCTCAGCGTCCACCGCAACGGCCACGGGATCGTCATGCGCTTCCCGGCGGAGCGCGCGGTCGGGGCCGAGCGGCCGGCCGGCCTGTGCGAGGCGCTGGGCGTGGAACCCGTGTGGATCGGCCGGAACCGGTTCGACTACCTCGTGGAGGTCGCCGACGCGGAGGTGGTGGGCGACCTCAAGCCCGACTTCGCCGCCCTCGCCGGCGTACCCACCCGCGGGGTGATCGTGACCGCCCGCGGCGGCTCCCACACGGAGTTCGACTTCGTCTCCCGGTTCTTCGCACCGGCGTACGGCGTCGACGAGGACCCGGTCACCGGGTCGGCCCACTGCTGCCTGGGCCCGTACTGGGCCGAGCGGCTGGGCCGTACCGAGCTGCGGGGCTACCAGATGTCCCGCCGGGGCGGAACGGTCCACGTCACCGTCGCAGACGACCACGTCCTGCTGGGCGGCACCGCGGTGACCATCACGGCCGGCACGTCCATCCAGTGACCCGGCGCAACGGAACGGAACGGAAGGGGGGCACGCCGTGCCCGCGTACGTACTGGGGAACGTGACCACGCTGGAGACGAGCGCCGAACTCGCCGAGTACCGGCGCCTGGTGGGCGCCACGGTGGAGCGGCACGGCGGGCGCTTCGTGATCCGGGGAGGGAAGGTCGACGTCTTCGAGGGCGACTGGTCCCCCGTCCACCTGACGCTGATGGAGTTCCCGGACGGCGCGAGCGCCCGCGCCTGGTTCGCGTCCCCCGAGTACCGCGCGATCGCGGGCCTGCGGACGGGCAGCGCGCGGACCGAGCTCGTCCTGCTCGAAAGCGCCGGCTGACCAGCGCCGCGCCGGCACCGCCGAACCAGTTCGTCCACGCACGCATCCAGGAAGGTTCCGCTTCACGTGTTCACCATCTTCGACGACGAGCTCGACGCCCTCGCCCGGCGCTCGGTCGCTCAGCAACGCGAGTTCCACGACGGGCGGTGGAGCGGGGAACGCCTTGCGGCCCACCAGTGGCGCAGCCTCCGCGAGACCCTCCGCTACACCCGCAGCCGCTCCCCCTTCTACGCCGAGCGGCTGGCGGGGCTCACGGAACCGGGGATCGACGGCCTGGACGCCGCCGAGTACGCCCGTACCGTGCCCTTCACCACCAAGCAGGACCTGCGGGACGGACGCTACGACCTGCTCTCCAAGCCGGTGAGCGAGTCGTGGGTGTTCTACGAGACCACCGGCACCACCGGCCCGGCCACTCCCTGCCCGCGGGACAACACCGACTCCCTCGTCAACAACGCCGCCCTCACGGTGGCCTACCGGGAGGTGTTCGACCAGCACGGCGACGACCACGTCGTCGCCGTGCTGGGGCCGACCGAACTGCACTCGACGGGCGACACCTTCGGCGACGTCTGCCGCAACCTCGGCCACGCCGTCGTCAAGATGTGGCCGCACTCCCCCGTCGTCGGCTTCGAACGCGCCCTGCAGATGCTGCGCGAACTCCGCGTGACCGCGGTGTTCTGCACGCCGGGAATGGCGATGACCCTGGCCAAGGAGGCCCGTGAGGCGGGCCTCGACCCGGCCAGCGACTTCGACCTGCGGCTGCTGATGTTCGTCGGCGAACTGGTCACCCCGCAGCTGCTGGAGAACCTCGGAAACCTCTGGGGCGCGCAGGCGTACAGCTGCATGTACGCCTCCCAGGAGGCCTCCATCCTCGGCCTGGCGCACGTCGACGGCCGGCTGCGCACCGTCCCGCACAACGTGTACTACGAGGTCGTCGACCCGGACAGCGGGCAGCCCGTCGCACCGGACGCCCGGCAGGTGCGCGAGGGCGAACTGGTCGTCACGCACCTGTACCAGGGCGCCAAGCCCCTCGTGCGCTACCGGACCGGGGACCTGGTCCGGATGGAACCCACCGGCCCCGGGGAGAGCTACCCCTCGGAGGTCCTGACGCCGATGGGGCGGGTCCGCGACCGCATCGACCTCAACGGAAGGACCGTGACCGCCTACGAGCTGGAGGACTTCGTGCTGTCCCGGGTACGGGGCTGCCGCGACTACCACATCACCATCGGCCGGGAGTCCGGCGTCGACGTCCTCACCGTCGACCTCGAACTGGCCGCCCCCGACGAGGAGGCCGGCGCGGCGCTCGTCGCGGCGGCCGCGGACGCCTGGGGCTGCCCGGTGACCGTCCGCACCGCGCGGATCGGCGCGATCACCACGACCGGGGCCATGGTCAGCTGGAAGGCGGCGCGCGTACAGGACCTGCGGACGGCGGTCGACGCCGAGCGCGAGGCGGCCCTGGCCATCGCCCGCAAGCGGGACGCGCGGTGAGCGCCGGTCGCAGTGCCGCCCCGGCCCGCGGGCAGTGGGCGTTCCACGACGGCGCGTTCGTGCCCGCCGCCGAGGTGCGGCTGGGGCCCGGCCTCCAGGCCCTCCAGTACGGCACCGGCGTCTTCGAGGGCATCCGCGCGTACGCGGCCGGGCCGGACACCTCCCACCTGTACCGGGCCCGTGACCACTTCAGCAGGATGATCTCCTCGGCGGGCCTCCTGCGCATCGCGGTCGACCCGAGCGCCGACGAGCTGGTCGAGATCACCGCCGAACTGCTGCGGCGCAACGGCCACACGGGCGACGCGTACGTCCGGCCGCTCGCGTACAAGACGGCCCTGGAGCCGGGGGTGCCGTTCGGCGTCCGGCTGCAGGGGGTGTCCTCCTCGCTGACCGTGGTCAGCCTGCCGATGGGCAGCTACGTACCGAAGGAGGGCATCTCCTGCGGGGTGTCCTCCTGGCGGCGCATCCCGGACAGCTCGCTACCCGCCCGGGCGAAGATCACCGGCGCGTACGCCAACAACGCGCTGGCCACCGACGAGGCGACGCAGGCCGGATACGACGACGCGGTCTTCCTCAACCAGGCCGGACACGTGGCCGAGGCCAGCACGGCCAACGTCTTCCTGGTCCGCGCCGGACGCGTCGCGACCCCGTCCCACGCCTCCGACATCCTGGAGGGCATCACCCGGGACTCGGTGATCTCGCTGCTGCGGCGGGACGAGGGCATCGAGGTCGAGCAGCGCACGGTCCTGCGGTCGGAGCTCGGCACGGCCGACGAGATCTTCCTGACCGGCACCGGCTGCGAGATCGTCCCCGTGACCTCCATGGACGGCCGCCCGGTGGGCTCCGGCGCCCCGGGCCCCGTGACGAGAAGGGTGATGGACGCCTACGAGCGTGCGGTCCGCGCCCGGGACCCCCGCACCCGGGACTGGCTGACCCCGGTCCACAGGACGGCGGTCCCCCTCTGAGGAGCGGGGAGCGCAAGGAGAGCACGAGAGCAGGCAGGCAGGCACGCAGGGAAGCCACGGAAGGAGAGGGAAATGATCCGCCACACCGTCCTGTTCCGCTTCAAGCCCGGCATCGACTGGTCCGACCCCCGGGCGGGGGCGGCCGAAGCGGCCACGGCCGGCCACCCGGACCGGATCGAGGAGATCCTCGGCTGGGAGTTCGGGCGCAACCTGACCGACCGGCCGGTGGCCTACGACTTCGCGCTGATCGGCACGTTCGCCGACCGGGAGGCCGTCGACCGCTACCTGATCCACCCCGATCACGTCCGCGGCGTGGAACTGTGGCGCGAGATCTCCACCTGGGTGGTGGCGGACTTCGCGGCGGCGGGGATCCGTTCCAGTACGCCGCCGGCGAAGACGTCGTAGAGCGGGAGCGTCTCCAGGTGCACGTAGCCGATGTGGCAGTCGCAGACCGCCAGCGGGCAGGGCCGCGGGCCCAGCGCGGCGCGGTAGGAGCCGTCGTAGAGGTTGCCGAGCTCGGCGCGGACGAAGTGGCAGCGGCGGACGGTGCCCTCGCCGTCCACCGACACCACCGACCGGCCCGTGCGGCAGGGCAGGCCGGCGGAGCGGTGCGGGTGCCGGCTGTAGGGGAAGAGGGGGTCCAGAGCGGTCCAGGTGTCGGCCTCGGCGTCCGTGTAGGTGTGGCCCTCGGCGGCGTTGACCCACAGGTAGACGTGCGCCGGCAGGTCGGCGCGGAGACGGCGGGCGTGCGGGAGGTTCTCCGGCAGGCCGACGATGCCGATGCTGTGGCGGACGCCGCGGTCGGCGAGGTCCCGGACCTTCGACAGGAAGCGGTCGTAGGGCGTCTGACCGGGGTGGTACGTGCACCACAGGGCGAGCGTGTCGAGGTCGGCCCCGGCGAGCCAGTCGGTGCGGCAGCTGAGGTTGGTCTGGATCGCGACGCGTTCGACGTGCGGCCGGTGCGAGAGGTCGACCAGGGCGCGCCGGTACCAGGAGCGGACCAGCCCCTCGCCCCAGGGGGTGAACAGCAGCGACAGGCGGTCGCCGGTGGCGGTCGCAGCCCAGTCGGTGAAGCGTTCGAGGGCGGCCCGGTCGGCGCGCAGGAGGGCGGGGCTGTCGCGGCGCTTGGCGAAGGGGCAGTACGGGCAGTCGTAGTCGCAGGAGGCGAGGGGGCCGCGGTAGAGGATCGTGAGGTCCATGGGCGGGGGCCTACTTCGGTGCGTAGGCGGCCATGGCGGCGCGGACGGCGGGCGAGAAGAGGGCGGGGCCGAGCGCGTCGGAGTGCGCGAGGCCGTCCGGGGTGAGGCGCAGCAGGCCGGCGGGCCCGCACCCCGGGTCGGTGGTCTCCTCCAGCCAGCCGCGGGCGGCGAAGTCCTCGAGTTCGGCGGGGAAGTCGTCGTACGGGTGGGTGCCGAAGCGCTCGCGGTAGTCGGCGACGGGCATGCCCCGTGCCTGGAGGAGGGACTGCAGGAGGTGCCGGCGGCGGGCCTCGTCGCCGTCGACGCACCGGCCGTGGACGGCGTGCCCGAAGTCGGCGGTGGCGGTGTAGTCGTCGATGATCGCCCGTATCTCGCCCATGTCGACGGCGTAGTCGAAGGAATAGTGGAGGGCGGAGGTGTAGGAGCGGGCGCCGCAGCCCAGGCCGATCATGCCGTCGGTCTGGCAGGCGTGGTCGTCGGGTCCCTGAGGGGCTGCGCCGGGGCGGCGGAACATGCGCATCGACACCTGCTCGTAGCCGTGCGCGAGGAGGTGGTCGCGGCCCTGCCGGTAGAGGGCGAGGCGCTGTTCGTCCCATTCGCGGTCGGTGTGGACGGTGCGGCGGGCGAGGCCGGTCAGCGGGCGGACGTAGAGGGGGTAGAGGTACAGCTCCTCGGGTGCCCAGGCGAGGGCGGCGTCGAGGGAGGTGCGCCAGGTGGCGGGGGTCTGGCCGTCGATGCCGTAGATGAGGTCGATGTTGAGGACCGGTATGCGGGCCTCGCGGATCCGGCCGAGGGCGGCCTCGACGTCGGCGCGGCGCTGGGGGCGTACGGCGGCCCGGGCTTCCCCGTCGACGAAGCTCTGGACGCCGAGGCTGAGTCGGGTGGTGCCGCGCTCGGCGAGGACGGCGAGCCGGTCGGCGGTCGCGGTGGCGGGCGAGGCCTCGACGGAGAGCGGGACGGCGCGCAGGTCGGCGCCCATGCGCCGCTCGGCGATGTCGCACAGGCGGCTCAGCTCGTCCGCGGTGAGGAACGTGGGCGTGCCGCCGCCGAACGCGGCGCTGGCGAACCGGACCGGCCCGTCGTCGCCGAGCGCCTCACGGGCGGCGGCGGCCTGGCGGTCGAGGGCGTCGAGGTAGCGGCCGGTGAGGCCGTCGGGGGCGCCGATGCGGGTGAACAGGTTGCAGAAGCCGCAGCGGACCTCGCAGAACGGTATGTGGAGGTAGAGGGAGAGGGCGTCCTTGGTCTCGCCGCGCCACAGGTCGCGCAGGGCGGGGCGGTCGGGCAGCGGCCGGTACGCGGTCTTGTGGGGGTAGGCGTAGACGTAGCTCTCGTACGGGCGCACCGCGGGAGCCGTCACGGAGACGGGAACGGGCGCGGGCGCGGGAACGGGCGCGGGCGCGGGGGCGGTCATGCGGACGGCTCCAGGAAGAAGTGGGCGTACGGCACGGTCCACACGGCCTCGTGGGCCAGGCGGTGGCCGGTGTAGCCGTCGTCGCCGTAGGTCGTGCCGTGGTCGGAGCAGACGATGGCGAAGCAGCGGCGCCGGGAGCTCATCGCGGCGAACAGCCGGCCGATGTGCCGGTCGACGTACTCCAGGGCGGCGGCGTGGCTGGCACGGGTGTCCCCGGCCTCGCGGGTGGCGCCGGGGAGGTGGAACCAGTTGGGCTGGTGCAGCGCCGAGGCGTTGAGGAAGAGGAACAGCCGCTGGTCGGCGGGGAGTGCGGCGACGACCTGCTCGGCGCGCTCGACCTGGGCCTCGAAGGAGGTGGGGGACGCCACGCCGAAGCGGGGCTCCCAGTGGCTCTCCTGGAACAGGCCGGGGAGTACGTCGCCCAGGGCGCCCTGCTTGTTGAAGAAGCCGACTCCGCCGATGCAGACCGTGCGGTACCCGGCCGCGGCGAGGCCGGAGACCAGGTCGGGGGTGTCGAAGACGTACGTGCGCCCTGCGGTGGTCTCGCTGCCGGCGAAGCGCGCGGCGAACAGCCGCGGGTGCGGTCCGGGCGCGGCGGGCGTGGGCAGGAACCCGGCGAACATCGCCTGGTGGGAGGCGTAGGTGAAGCTGCCGGGGGCGTGCCGCCGCTCCCAGGCGCCGCCGGGCAGGTGGCGGGCGAGGTGCGGGATGCGGCCGGCGGCGGCCAGCTCGACGGCGACGTCGTGGCGGAGGGTGTCGAGGGTGAGCAGGAGCAGGTCGTCGCGGCCGACGACCTCGTTCATGTCGGGCTCGTCCGTGTCGGACTCGTCCGTGTCGGACTCGTCCGTGTCGGGCAGGCCCTCGGGGGGCAGCGGGTCGGTGTCAGGCAGGTGCACGGTGGTTCCTTGCGATGTGGTGCGGTGCGGCGGCGACCTGGGCCGCGTAGGTGTCGAGGCCCTCGGCTCCGCTGCCGGGCAGGCCGGTGAGGCCGGGCAGCAGGTCGCCGAAGGCGTTGACCTCGGCGACGGCGAACCGCCGCCAGCCGACGGCGGGCAGCAGGTCGACACCGACGCACAGGGTGCCGGGGAAGCAGGCCGCGGCCCGTTCGCAGAGGTCGAGCGCGTCGGCCCAGCGGGGGCCCGCGGCTTCGGCGACGGCCGCGAGGTCGCCGCGGCTGCCGCCGAGGTGGAGGTTGGTCATGGGCGAGCGGCTGGTGCGTACGACGGCGTGGGTGGCGCGGCCGGCCACGACGACCACGCGCAGGTCCGCGGCCCGGCCGCCGAGGGAGGCCTTGGGCCACCAGCGTTCGAGGTGCAGCCCGTCGGGGGCGAGGGCGTCGACCAGGACGGCGGTCTCCCGCTCGCTGGTGATGCGCCGCACGCGCAGGGAGTTGTGCAGGCTGCCGTCCTCGGCCGCCTCGACGGAGGTGGTGGCCCGGATCCGACCCCGGCCGGCCGTCTCGACGGCGACGACACCGGACGCGGAGGAGCCGTGGGCGGGTTTGACGAACGCCCGGGGCATGGCGTGCGCGGCCATCAGGTCCCGTACGTCGGCCCAGCCGCGCACGGGCACGGCCCCGCCGGAGGTCGGGGACGCCGGTACGGGCACCCCCGCGCGGTCGAGGGCGCGGTGGCAGTGCCGCTTGTCGAACAGGACGGCCAGTTCGTCGGGGTCGTCGAGGCGGAGGCCGCCGCTCAGGGTCCGGACGGCCGCGGTGAAGCGGGCGTACCAGCGGGCGCCGCCCTCGACCCGGGTGGGGTCGGCGACGCCGCGCAGGATCCGGTCGACCTCGGGGTCCTCCCCCGGCGAGTCGAGGCGTACCAGTTCGTCGGCGGCGAACGCCGCACCGCCCCCGCGCAGGACGGAGGTCCAGGGCACGATGCGGGGCGCGGGCTGTCCGGCCTCGCGTACGGCCCGGGTGAACAGGGCGACGCGGCGGTTCTCCGGGTTGCCGACGACCGCCCAGCGCGGGGGTGCGTGCTGCGACACGGCCGGTTCGCTACTCGCCGACGGCGACGAAGCGCCAGGTGCGCCCGTCCCACTCGTCCTCCTCGGCGTGGCCCCGGTCGAGGTCGACGGTGACGCCGGAGCCCTCAAGGGTGTCCTGGAGGCGCTGCTTCAGCGGGTCGCTGAGGTAGTTGTGGTGCAGGTCGAGCTTCTTGAGGTGGGTGAGGGGCTGGCCGCCGAGGAGGGCCGCGCCGCCCTCGTCGGTGAGGACGCCCATGGACAGGTCGAGGGTCTCCAGCCGGGCGACCACGGGTGCGGACGCCATGGCGCTGGCGATCTCGTCCTGGTACTCGCTGTTGCGCAGGGCCAGGTGGCGCAGGCCCGGCAGGCGGTCCCCGGCGATGATGGGCGCGACGTCGGCGAGCTGGCTGTCGCCACCGTACTCGGCCGTGCCGAGCCAGAGGTCGAGGTGCTCCAGGGACGGCAGGTCGCTCGCGGCGACGTTGCGGACCACCCCGGCCGGCAGACCGCCGGTCTCGACGGTGAGGGAGCGCAGCCGCCGGTGGGTGAAGGGCGGGACGACGAGGCTGGTGCCGCCGCGGACCCCGAATTCCTCCAGCTCCGGGAACGCGTCGAGGAGCGGGCCCACGTCACCCTGAACGATCCAGGAGATCTCGCACTCTTCGGACTCCATGTCCCCGAGGAAGAGGGCGCGCAGGGCCGGCAGTTCGTCACGGGCTTCGACGAGCGCCTCGATGATGTCCTCGGGCCCGGTGTCGTAGGCGCTGTCCCAGGCTCCGACGACGATCGCGCGGACGCGGGTGGTGTCGACGGCGGCGGTGAAACGGGCGAACGCCTCGGGCCAGGTTTCCTCGGCGTCGTAGGCGTCGGCGGCGATGCGCCAGGCGACGGCGTCCGCCTCGGGCAGGGTCGGGTCCTCGTCGTCCGGGTCGGGGAAGGTGAAGACGGGGAGGCCGTACGACTCCGTCAGATGCCTCGCGTAGCTCATGGTTCCCGCCGTTCCTGGTGTGCCGCGTGCGCAGCGTGTGCCGTGTGCGCGCCGCGTCGATGTGCTGCCAGTTGTAGCAAGCGGCTCCGACACCGTCCGTGGCGGGGGCGGCGGACGGCCGCTGAACGGGTTCCGGCGGCCGGACAGAACAGCAGCAGGACAGCCCAGCAGGGCGTCAGTCAGACCCTGAGCCACGACCACCGGAACCCGCTACGAGTATCAATGTCAGACCCCCGCCCTAGCGTGGTGGGGGATGCGGCGCACCTGGCGGCGCATGGGGAAGGGACACGGACAGGTATGTACCGGCAGGGGGACGTGCTCATCGTGCCGCTCGCGGAGTCGGCGGTGCCGGCGCACGCGGCCGAGGGACCGGAGGAACCGCGCGACGGGCGTGGCCGCATGGTGCTGGCGAAGGGCGAGGTGACGGGACACGCGCACGCGGTGGTGGGCCCGGGCCGCCTGGTACGGGAGCCGGGCCCGTTCGGCCCGCAGCTGCTGCACCTGCCCGACGGCGGCCGCGTGGTGCACGAGGAGCACGCCGCGATACCGCTGCCGAAGGGCTGGTACCGGGTGGTGCGCCAGCGGGAGTACGTACCGGGCGCCGTACGCATCGTTGCGGACTGAGGGGGGATCGTGAAGACGGAGACCGCAGAGGCCGTAGAGATGGCAGAGGCAGCAGAGGCCGTAGAGATGGCAGAGGCGGCAGAGGCCTGGACGGACGACACAGACGGGTGGCGGGCGGCCGCGGTCGCCACCGGGCCCGCGGACCGCGCGGCCGCGGAGGCAGGGGTGCGCCTGGCCTACCGGGCGGCAGGCCTGCCGGAGCCCGAGCGGATCGTGTGGGCGGACTCGCCCCGGGCCGCGGTCCGCCTGCTGGGCGACCCCGACGGGGCGTGGGGGACGCGGGTCAGGGGGCGCAGCGTCCGCGAGGAAGTGCGCAGCCGGCCGTGGGCGGCCGAACGCGAGCGGCTGCACGGGCTGCTGGGACCGCTGGGCTGGGGGCGGCGCTGGGCCTCCACCGGCGGCCGCCTGTGGGAGAACACCGAGCGGCTGGCGGACCGTATCCGGGCGGGGCTGGTCGAGGAACTGGCGGAGGACCGCTCCGAGGAGGCCGAGGTGCGGCTGCTGCTCCTCGACGCGGTGCTCGGCCAGCACGACGCGGCCTGGCTGTGCGCGTTCGGGCCGGGGGCCGGTACCCCGCTCGCGGGGCTGGCGTCGGTGGCCCGGTCGGCCGGCTGGTGGTGGCCGTACGAGTCGCTGGCCGTGGTGTGCGAGCGGCCGGTGGAGCTGCACAGGGACGAGGCGGGCCGCCTGGACCGCGCCGACGGCCCGGCCCTGGCATTCCCGGACGGCTTCGCGCTGCACGCGTGGCGCGGGATGCCCGTACCGGCCGGGTTCCTGGCGGAGCTGGACGCGCTGACGCCGGAACGCATCCGCGCGGAGGAGAACGCGGAGCTGCGCCGGGTGATGCTGGAGCACTACGGCTACGACCGCTACCTGGACGAGTCGGGGGCGGAACCGGTGCACCGGGACGAGGCGGGCGTGCTGTGGCGCATACCCCTGCCGGACGACGAGGACGTCGTCATGGTGGAGGTCGTCAACTCGACGCCGGAGCCGGACGGTACGCACCGGACGTACTGGCTGCGGGTGCCCCCGGACACCCGGACCGCCCGGCAGGGCGTGGCCTGGACCTTCGGGATCGCCGCCGACGCCTACGAGCCCCTACGCGAAACCTGACGGCACGACCGCCGCTCCTGCGGAAGCAGGCCCCTCTGCTGGGGCCCGGGCAGGCACAGGCCTACGTACCGGCCGTACGGAACGGAAACGCACCTCCGGAGGAACTCGTCAGGGCGGTGAAGACCGGTGAACCCGTGCGGTCACAGCACTAGGCGGCGCCGGCCCCCCTCGCGGCGGCACCCTCCCGCCACTCGCGGCCGATGCTCCGGATCAGCGCCGGGTACACCCCGAGGTACCGGAAGGGCTTGATGCCCAGCATGTACAGGGAGCCGAGGCGCCCGTTCGGCTTCACCAGGACGGCCATCTGGCCGCGGTGGCCGCCCGATCCGTCGGGGACCCAGCTGATGTGCATCACCCCGTGCATCGTCCTGTTGGCCGTCTCCGCCGCCCACTCGTCGTGCGTCTGGTAGACGGAGGTGAAGGGAACCGACTTCAGGTCCGGCCCGCGCCGGCCCTCGCGGAGGTCCGCGGGCAGCCGGTCGCGCAGGGTCGGCACCCGGGATCCGAGGCCGTCTCGGGGCTCGTCCCAGCCGAACAGGGCCCCGAGCTTCCAGCGGAGCGCGAACAGCGCCCGCCCCACGGGCGAGGGAACGGGATCCCCGTCGCCGTTCGCGAACTGGTCCACCAGCAACGCGAGGTCGTCAGGCCCGCCCGGGGTCGGCAGCGCCCAGACGTCCTCGACATGGAAGTCGCCGGCGATCTCGTGAATACGCCAGGGGCGGGAGGTGTGCGCGGTTTTCGGGAGTCTCACGAGCAAGCCCCTATCTATACGATGCCGTATGGAAGAAGGCTAGCACCGATCCATACGGGACCGTATAGATCGGTGGGACGTGAGGGGAGACACACCGTGGGCGCCACCCGCACACCACGCGGCAAGTGGATCGAGGAGGGGCTCCGGGCGCTCGCCGCCGGCGGCCCCGAGGCCGTCCGGATCGAGGCGCTGGCACAGGCCCTCGGCGTCAGCAAGGGCGGCTTCTACGGGTACTTCCGCAACCGGGGCGCTCTGCTCGACGAAATGCTCGACACCTGGGAGCGCGCGGTGACCGAGGCGGTGATCGAGCAGGTCGAGAACGGCGGCGGAGACGCGCGGGCCAGGCTGGACCGGTTGTTCACGCTCGTCGCCTCGATCGGCGACGAGCCGGCGACGGGCGTGGCGCTCGACCTCGCGATCCGCGATTGGGCCCGGCGCGAGAAGGGCGTCGCCGAACGGCTGCGCCGCGTCGACAACCGTCGCATGGACTACCTGCGTTCGCTGTTCCGCGAGTTCTGCCCCGACGAGGACGACGTCGAGGTCCGCTGCATGCTCACCTTCTCGGTGCGGCTCGGTAGCTACGTCGTTGCCGCCGACCACGGCGCCCACACCCGCGACGAGGTGATGGACCTGACGAGGCAGTGGCTCCTGCGCTAGACCTCTTCCAGACCCTGCTCTGCTCACCGGCTACCGCTGGAATGGTGCCCCCACACCCGCGCACGCACCGGTGCACCCGTGAGCAAGGGAACCCCGGGCGCATTCGCCCGGGGCTGCGCCCCCTTTACTCCCCTGTCAAGTCCGCGGAAGCCGGCCGTCCCCCGTCGGGCTCGACGTCGGAACCGGCGCGGAGGTCGGGAGCGGCGTGGAGCTGGGGCTCGACGTCGGAACCGGCGCGCGGGTAGGGGTCGGCGCGGCGGTCGGGACCGGCGTACATGTGGGACTCGACGTCGGAACCGGCACGAGGGTCGGGGCTGGCGTGCGGGTCGCAGTCGGCGTGGACGTCGGGGTCGGTGTGTACGTGCGGCCGGACGTCGGAGCCGGCGCGGAGGTCGGAGTCGGCGAGTACGTCGGACCAGACGTCGAGGTCGGCGCGGAAGTCGGCACCGGCGAATACGTCGGACCAGACGTCGAGGTCGGCGCGGCGGTCGGGACCGGCGAATACGTGGGGCCGGACGTCGGAGTCGGCGTGCATGTGGGGCTCGGCGTCGGAGCCGCCGTCGTGGACGAGGCCTGGGCCGTGCCGGTTGCGAGAGCGAGGCCGGCAACTAATCCGGCCACGGCGACAGCTGCCACGAGTGCGCTGAATCGGTGCGTACGCATGTGGGTTCCCCCCTGGTCGATACGCCCAGCACGGTCGCCGGGCATGATCAAAAGAGAGCCAACACCGTCCGTCGCCGACCCGCAAGATCCGGCTCCCGCCCTCAGCGAGGAGCTGCTGCCCGCCTGCCTGCTGCCCGCCTGCCTGCTGGCAGCCCCTGCGGAACACCCCGGTCAGCGGCCAACGGCTCGACCCTGTAGACCCCACCCACCGCGCCACCGAGTGGTCCACCCCGCGAGCCGGAAGGGGCAATCGCCCTCTGGAGCCCGTCCCAGCGGAAACTGGGGGGAGCAAGATCCGGAGGAGACGGCCTAGACCTCGATGTAGGCGACGACGACCACGGTCCTGAGCGCGGTCACGAAGTACAGGATCCGGACGGACTCGATTTCGTCGGTGTACCGGCGAAGCCGGGGGTCGGCGGTGCTGCCGCCGGGGATCGGCTCGCCGACCTCCGGGTCGACGGAGATGACGACCAGGGCCCGGTCCAGGGCATGGACCTCGGCCTCGCTGGTGATGTTCTCCAGTTGCTTCGCCGCCGAGTCGGAGAACGCGATCCGGGCGCGGCGCGGGCCGTACCGTGCGGCCATCAGGCGACGGCGGGACGCTGGGCGGCGAGGCGGGCGAGGTGTTGTTCGCGCAGTTCCTCCCAGGGGGTGCACTCCTCCGCCGACGGCAGGCCGTTGGTGGCGATGTCCTCCATGGCAGCGGCGAACCGGTCGGCATCGGCGCGGGTACGGGCGGCGTACGCGCGCACCGCGGCGGCGGCCGCGGGGTCCAACTGCTGCCGAGCGGCGTCGGCGGTGGCCTGCTGTTCGCTCATCGGGGCTCCGTGGGGCGGCGCGGAACTGGTACGCCTCCCACGGTATCGCCGGACCTTGCGGGCGGGGGCCGCTCCGGGAAAGCCGGCCCACGCGCGGGCCGCACCCGATCCCCCCGCCCGGGCCGGCTTCTGCGGAACCCGAAGGCGGCCGGTGTCAGATTCCGGCGGCGTGCAGTTGGGCGAAGCTGCCGACCTGCGCCGACCACGCCTTCTGGTCCGGTAGCGGGCGCCATCCCATGAGCGTGTCGGGAGTGAGGGTGTCGGGCCAGATCATGTAGCCGAGCATGACGAGTTCGCAGCCCGCCGCATGGGCGGCGTCGGCCGGGAACACCGGCCAGTCGGGCCAGTGCGAAAGGTCCTTCTCGGCGAGGGGCTCGCCGCTGCCCTCGCGGACCACCTGCAGGAGGTAACCGCGGTCCGCGGCCCGGCATATGGCGGCGAGATCACGGCGGGGGTCGGGGTTCTCGGTCGTCATGGCAGGACGCTAACGGACGCCACTGTCAACGCCCGTCCCCGGACATCAGCGGGCGGCGGCCACGCGCACACCGCCTCCACCACCACCGCCACCGCCGCCGCCCTGGTGCTGGCGCCGGCGCCGCCGCCAGTACGCCGCCGTCAGCACCGCCAGCAGCGGTCCCCACAGCATCAGCGGCACGTAGCAGGCGTAGAACCACGCGCTCGCGAGCCCGGTGGCCTGGCCGGGGGCGTCGGGAGGGAGTGCGTCGCCGCGGATGGTGGTCCCCATGGCCGTCGTGAGGGGAGCCCACAACGAGAACACCGCCGTCAGCACCGTCGCCCCCACCGCCGCCGGCACGACCGCCAGCCCCACCGGGACACGGCGGCCACCCAGCCCGGGCAGTCGGCCCGGGAACACCTCGCCCCACCGCGCGACCAACCCGACCGCCGTGAACGCCAGCAGCTCGGACACCACCGACAGCATCGGGACGTACAACCGCTCGCCCACACTCAACCCGCTGTCGAACACCGCCGGCAACCGCCAGATGCCGGACGGCAGCACGACCAACGGAACGGCGTACGCGAGCCGCCGCGTCCACACCGGGACCCCGGGCACCGGCCGGTGCGCGGCCCGCCACGCGGTTCGGAGCCGTCCGACACCCGTCGGCGCGCCCATGGCTCTGCGGGACATCCGTGCCTCCTCGATCCGGTCCGGCGGGCACCGCAAGCCCGCCCCGCATCGACGATCGCAGCTCCCGCACCACGGGCGGATCGCCCTGCGGACGGGATCCGTCTCCCTCCCTCGGGGGAGGAGGACGATCCCGTCCCACCCTCAGGACGGTCACCCGGCCGGCGACCGCTGTGCCCCGGCATGCGCTCGTCCGTGCACCGGGTGCGCCGCGTCCGTTCGGGTGAGCCCACGTACCTGGGGCTGGGGCGTAAACGTTCTTGCTTTCTACGTTGATCTTGCCCCTCAGGGGAGCCGGCGGCGGCCGTCGCACCCGCCGCCCGATCACCTTACGAATCCGTTCTGGAGGAACTGATGCGTCGTCTCATCCCTTTGCTCTGCGCCACCTTCACCGCGGCCTGCCTGGCCGCCGCCCCCGCAGCAGCTGAGCCCGCCGCGGCCACCGCGGCCCCGGCGTCGGTGTCCACGTTCGACGGATCGAACTGTCCGTCCCACAGCCTGTGCCTGTACCGGGACGTCAACTTCAGCGGCGGCGGGATCGCCCTGCAGGCGGGCGACCACCTGCCGTGGCTGGGCGCCTACGGCTTCAACGACACGATGTCCTCCTGGTCCAACGACAGCGGCACGACCTGCTTCTGGTGGACCGACGCCTACAGCGGGGGCGAGGGCCACGACATGAAGAACCGCTACCGCGTCAACGTGCTGCCGTCCGAGAACGACATGGCCTCTTCCGTCCGCTGCTAGGAACACCGCCCGATCGCCCGCGCCCGCCCCCGGAGAGGGGCGGGCGTCGGTCGATCCCGGCCCGGGGCGGTCAGGCCCGGGGCGGTCAGGCCCGGGGCGGCGGCGCGGTGAGCTTCGCGAAGTCGGCGGCATAGACGGTCATCCAGTGCGGACGCAGCCGGTAGTAGACCACCTCGTTGTCCCAGTCGAAGAGGTCCTCGCCGTAGAAGTCCTTGAAGTAGGCGAGGAGTTCCGGCCAGTCCGCGGCCGGCTCCCCGTCCTGGGGGTTGAGGACCTCGACCGTGCCGTGTGTGAACACGCCGAGGTCCTCAGCGCGCATGTGCGCGGCGCTGACGGCGGGCCGGGCGGCCAGGTGGCGGGCCTTGACGGCGTCGCGCGCCGTGCCGAAGTGCCACTTTCCGCGCAGGAAGTGCCCGTCCACACCACTGACCCGCGGTTCGCCCTTCGCCGTCACCGTGGACAGGGCGAGGGTGCACATGCCGGTGAGTACGCGGGTGAGCTGCTCCGCGGTCAGGGTGCGTTCGGCGTTGATGACGGAGCGGAGGTGCGAGCCGGAACGGGACAGTGAAGCGTCGAGGAGGGCCTGGAGCTCTTTGAGGTCTTCTGGCGTTTCGCGCATCGCCTCACTGTAGCCAGGCAACCACAGGTGACCACGCGGGCTTGCGGTGCCCCGCCGCTCGGGCGGGGCGCCGTCGGCCGCTGCGGGCCCGTGCTCGCCGTGGAGAAGTGGCTTTCTGTGGTGCGGGGTCGAACGGGTCAGCTCGTGTGCCGCCGCACCTGCTTCAGCTCGCGGCCGACGGCCCAGGCGTCGGCGACCGGCCCGAGGTGGCCCAGCTTGTCGGGGTTGACCACCGTGCGGACCGTCTGGATCCGGCCGTCGAGCACCTCCAGCACCGTGGCCTGCAGGACCTTGCCGTCCCGGTCGCGGAGGATCGCGCCGGGCTGGCCGTTGATCTCGTGCCGTTCGAGCGTCACGTCGATCCGGGCCAGCCGGGGGAAGACCGCGGCGAGCAGCCTGGCCACGTTCCCCGGGCCCAGGATGGTCCGGGCGAGCTGCGGGGCCTTGCCGCCGCCGTCCCCGACGAGTTGGACGTCGGCCGCCAGGAGGGCCTGCAGCCCGTGCACGTCGCCGTTCTGCAGGGCGTCGAAGAAGCGGGTGGCCAGTTCCTGTCGTTCCTGGCGGTCCGCTGCGAACCGTGGTCGTCCCTGCTGCACGTGCCGTCGTGCCCGTACGAGCAGTTGTCGGCAGGCCGCCTCGGACCGGCCCACGGCCTCGGCGACCTCGTCGAAGCCGAACCCGAACACGTCCCGCAGCAGGAACACCGCCCGCTCCAGCGGGCTGAGCCGCTCGAGCAGCAGCAGTGCCGCCATGGACACCGAGTCGGCCAGCTCCGCCGAGCGGGCCGGGTCCTGGTACGGGTCGCTCAGCAGCGGCTCGGGGAACCAGGGGCCGACGTACTCCTCGCGCCGCACCCGCGCGGAACGCAGGACGTCGATGGAGATGCGGGTCACCGTGGCCGACAGGAAGGCCTTGGTGGACGTGGGGACCGTCGACGAGGCGGCGAAGCGCAGCCAGGTCTCCTGCACCGCGTCCTCTGCCTCACTGACGCTGCCCAGGATCCGGTAGGCGATCGAGAACAGCAGGGGCCGCAGTTCCTCGAAGTCGCGGACGCCGGCGTCGACGTGGACGTGGACGTCACCGTCGGTATAGGCATCGGCATCGGCATCGGCCTTGGTCATGCTGGTTCCTCTCCCCCGGAATCAGTGGAACTGCCCGGGCACGTAGTCCCCGGCCGGCTGCCGGGTGATGACGTTCAACCGGTTCGCCATGTTCATGAAAGACACCAGGAGGACGAGAGCGGTGAGCTGCTCCTCGTCGTAGTGCCGGGCGGCGCGCGCCCACACCTCGTCGCCGACCCCGCCGGCCGCGCCCACGAGCCGGGTCCCCTCCTCGGCCAGCTCCAGCGCGGCGCGCTCGGCCTCGGTGAACACCGTGGCCTCGCGCCAGGCCGCGACCAGGTGCAGGCGGACCGGCGTCTCGCCGGCCGCGGCGGCGTCCTTGGTGTGCATGTCGATGCAGAAGGCGCAGCCGTTGATCTGGCTCACGCGCAGCGCGACCAGCTCCTGCGTCGTGGTCGGCAGCGGCGATTCCTTGACCGCCTTGCCCGCCGCCATGAGGTGCTTGACGGCCTTGCCGACGGTCGGGCTGGTGAGGAGGTTCAGTCGCGCGTCCATGGTGTGCTCCCTCGGTGCGGTGTCGGTGTGAGTGCGTACACACCCGAGACGAGACAGCCCGATCCCCTGTGACACGGGCGGACGTGACCTGCGTCACCCGGGTCGGATGGGCACCGCCCGGACGGCACAGGGGTCGCCATCCGGGTCCGCGCGGACACCGCGCCTTCACCCGGTCGGAGCCGGACGGCCGGGCCGGTCGTCCTCCGCAGTCCCCGGGGCGCGGCGTGCTGGTCGGGCGGACTCGGGGGTCGGCGTGGAAGATTTCTGTATGACTGAGAGCGCGAGCCCGTACATCTCCTCCCCGAGGGTGACCGTCCTGACGGTGCAGCCCGGCGATCCGCCGTTCCGGATCGTGGAGGTCGATGGGGAGGTCGTCGGTACGGCGACGTCCATGACCGACGTGATCCTGATCGCCGCGGAGGCGGGGGTCAGCATCCACGACCTCGATGACCTGGACACCGTCCGATGGGTGGGCGGCGGAAAGTTCACCTGGCACGTGCACTAGCGGCGTGGCTGCCGGTGGTGTCCACGGTGGGGGTGGGCCGGTCCGGTCCAGGTGGTCGCTGCCGCCCGCACCGCCGGGGGCCCCGGCCGATGGCGGGCGGGGCGGCGCGGAGCGCCCTCATCGCCCGACGGCCGCCCGCTGCTGCGGCCGTTCGCCCTGTACGCCCTGTACGTCCATCAGGCGGCGCAGCAGCCGCGTGAGCGGCCGCTCCACCAGGCGGTGCAGCAGCCAGGCGGTCAGCACCGCGCCCGCGATCACCCCGAGCAGGGTCGGCCAGGCGCCCCACTGCTCGTTCCACCGCCAGATCACCCGTACGCCCAGCGACTGGTGCACGAGGTAGAGCGGGTACGAGATCGCGCCCGCGACGGGCAGCCAGCGCCACTGGATCCCGTCCAGCTTCCCGAGCGCGATGAGGCCCATCAGCAGGTACATCGCGGAGATCGCGGCCAGGCAGACCTTCCAGTTGATGCCGTGCCCCTCACCCTCCATGATCGCCGGGAGCCGGTGCTGCATCAGCAGCCAGGACAGCGCGAGGATGCCGAGGGTCTCCCCCTCGAACCGGCCCGCCCGGCGGACCAGGTAGAAGGCGATGCCGGCGATGAAGAAGGGCGCCCACCGGGGCTGCAGGAGCTGGTCCAGCAGCGCGATGCCCGACGCCGGGGCCAGGACCGAGCCCAGCGCCCACAGCCAGCAGAAGTTCGCGACCCGGCGGTGGGTGGCGCCCACCAGGACGACCAGCGAGAAGATCAGGTAGAAGCAGAGCTCGACCCAGAGCGTCCAGTACACGTTGTCCACGCTCGGTACGCCCAGGGGCGACTGCAGCATCGTCAGGTTGGTCAGCATCTGGCCGACCGTGACCCTCGGCTCGCCCGGTGTCCGCGGGCCCAGTCGGGCCGCCGCCGAGGCGAGCACGACCGCCGCCCAGTAGAGCGGGAACAGCCGCAGGATCCGGCCCCGCCAGAACTGCTGGAGCGACTTGCCCCAGCCGGACAGGCAGATGACGAATCCGCTGATCATGAAGAAGAAGACCACGCCCAGCCAGCCGAACTCGGCGACCCGGTGCAGCGTGGGGAACAGTTCGACCGCCGTCCGCTGCCAGGGGATCGTCCCCGACCCGGCCAGGTAGTGGAACAGGACCACCGACAGCGCCGCGGACAGCCGCAGGGCGTCCAGTACCGCCAATCGGGGCGCCCGCCCGGCCGCGACGGCCCCGCCGCGCCTCGGCCACACGCTCCGCCGGCGGCTGCGCAACGGATCGGGGGCCGGTTGCGGCGCCCCGGCGGGCGCCGGGACGCGGTCTTCGGCACGGACGAGCCTGTCGGACATGGAACCTCTGGAAGCCGTGGGGTGTCCCGCGACACCCCTACGTTCGGGGATGTGGCGCCCCGCGATCACAGCGAGGCCGCATGTACGCGCCCCGGCTGGATCACCAAATTAAGGCCGCTTCCTCGACCGGTGGTCGGAACCCGGCGTTCTTCGGGCGTGATCCTGGACACGCCCCGCTTGTCTGCCGTGTGGGGCGGGGCGCCGGTCAGCGGGGGTGGATGCGGGGGATGCGGTACCAGCGGGACGTGCATGCGGCGACCCAGTCCCGGTCGTGGGCGCGCGTGAAGAAGGGTTCGGCGAGGTTCCCGATGTGCAGGGGCGTGTAGCCGATGTCGGTGGCGCCGCGCGCGGCCTCGGTGCGGATGCGGGCGTTCTGGGCGTCCCAGGCCTCGGCGCGGGTGACCGTGGCGGTGGTGAGCTGCTGGACGTTCGGGACGAGGACGGCCGTCGAGGCGAGGACCAGGCAGCCCGTCGCCACGGTGCCGGTGACGGCCGTGGCGGTGGGCGGCGTACGGGCTCCGCCGCGGGCTGCCGGGCGGCCGGCGGCCCCGGACCCAGCCCACGCTGCGGCTGCGGCTCCTAGGAGGGCGCCGTAGCCGCAGAGGGCCAGTTCCATGGGTACGAGGAAGCTCGTCCAGGTACGGGCGTACGTCCATCCGCTCGGCCCGTAGCCGCTGCGCAGGCCCACCACCACCGCGAACGACCCCAGCAGCACCACGGGCACGGGGAGCAGCAGCACGGTGAGCGGCAGCCGCCGCGCCCCGGGTGCGGGGTGCCGGCCCCCGATCCGGCTGCCGAGGCCCAGGAGGACGCCGACGGCGGCGGCCCCGAGGTAGGCCCACTGGGCGGTGACCGTGCCCCACATGTGGAGCCAGTCCTCGAAAGTGGCCCCGAGCTCGTCCGCGGAGAGCATCGACGCCCGCTCCGGCTGCTGGGCGCGGCGCCACCGGGCGCCCGGCGAGGTGTAGAGCGCGACGAGACCGCAGACGAGGCCGGCGCACCACAGCAGGCACCAGACGAAGGGGCGGCGGCGGATGCGCGCCGGGGGTCCGGGGCGCAGCAGCACCAGCAGGCCGACCGCGGCGGCGAGGAGGCCGCTGACGAGGGCGAACGGCTCGCTCAGGGTGCCGATCGCGAAGCCGAGCAGGAACGCCGCGGCGAAGCCGGCCGCGCGGACGGCGGCACTGCGGTGCCGGACGGTCCGGACGGCCAGCAGCAGCGCCCACACGCCGATGACGCTCGGGAGGGTGTGGGAGATCGTGGCGGGGGCCCACAGCAGGACCTGGTAGCTGCGGGTGCCGGCGTAGTAGAGCAGCGCCTGGACGACCAGGGCGCAGGCGGTCAGGGGCAGCACCCGGGGTATTCCGCCGAGCTGGCGGACGAACTCCCGTCCGAGGAGGACCAGGCCCGCCGTGAAGGCGACCGCGAGGACGGTCGGGAGGATCTTGATGCCGGTGAGTCCGTCGGCGTAGACGAGACCGCTGAGGAAGGCGTTGGTGACCCTGCCGTTCTGGGTCGTGTAGAAGTCGGAGGTGATGCCGAGCACCCCCAGGTCGCGGGCCTTCCAGGCGGCGCACCAGTCGTCGGACGTGGGCCGTACGTAGAGCCCGAGGAAGCACCCGACTGCGATCAGGGCCCCGGCCGCCGCGACGACGGTCGCGCAGACCCCCGGCAGGACGAGCCCGCGCGGGAACGGGCGGCGGCCGGTCGTCGCCCGGCCCGGATCGGCAGAATGCCGGCCGGCGCCGACGCCGGCGCCCGTACGCGTACCCGTACCCGTACCCGTACCGGTGCCTTCGCCCTCGCCCTCGCCCTCGCCCTTGCCGGTGCCCGTCATCGAAGCGGTGCCCATTCACCACCCTTTGCCCTTGTGCGTTCCCTTTGCGCGGCAGCGCTCGGCCTGCCGTCGGGCACCCATCCTGTGCACGGTTCGCGGGCCGCGGCATCCCGGGCGGTCGGGACGGGTTAGCGGGTGGCGCCGCCTGCCGGAACGGCTGCTCACCCGGGCGGCGGGTACGGCGTAGCGGCCCCCGTCCGGGTCTCCCACGATGAGGGGGAGGCCAATGAGGGGGAGGCCGACGGCCCGGCGGAGGGAGTGGCGATGCCCGGTGTGCGGCGAGGTGCCCGGCTCTTCCGGTGGGTGGTCCTCGGCGTGTGCCTGTCCGGCGTCGCCCTTCCCGTGTGTACGGCGGGGCAGCATGCCGGGCGACCCGACCCGACGGCGCCGCGGCCCGGGTTCCTCGTCGGACCCGGCGGGCACGGGGGCGGCCACGGCGACGCCGTCGGCAGCTACGCGCCCCTGTCGGTGTCGGCCGCCCCGACCGTGGGGCTCCTCGCCCACACGACCGCCGCGGTCGGCGTCCCCCCGGCCATGGCCGGGGGCGCGCGGTACGTCGGGCAGAGCAACGTGCTGCAGCTGCCGTCGGGCTGGTGGGCGTACCTCCCCGCGGGCAGGACGGCGTCGGCCGTGGTCCCCCGCGACGACCCGGCGGCACGGCGGCAGATCGCGCAGAGCCGGGCCTGGCTGGCCGCGGGCCGGGTCCCGGGCAGGACACCGGTGCAGCGTGCGGCGGCCGAACGGGCCCTGCTGTCCATGCGGGCCCTGCTCCGGCCGAACGGCGCCGTGGCGGCGGGCTGGACCGACGGCTGGAAGTACTCCTGGCCGCGTGACGCGGGCTTCGCCTCGGCCGCGTTCGCGCACACCGGCCACGACGCCGAGGCGTTCCGGATCCTGCGCTACAGCGCCGCGACCCAGCGCGGGGACGGCACCTGGGAGGCGCGGACGAAGCTCGACGGCTCCGGCCCGCCGGACGGCAGGCGGTGGCAGCTGGACGCCAACGGCTGGGTGCCCTGGGCCGCCTGGCAGTGGTACCAGGCGGCCCCGCGGGACACCCGCCGCGCCCGGCTGGCGACCCTCTACCCGATGATCCGCAAGGCGGCCGACCGTGCGGCGGCGTCCCTGCGGGCGGACGGGCTGCCGCCCGCGTCCCCGGACTACTGGGAGCTGATGACGACCACGCCGAACATCGGCACGGCCGCGCCCCTCCTCGCCGGGCTCAACGCCTCCGCGGACCTCGCCCGGGAGGCGGACCGGCCGGGCGACGCGGCGCGCTGGGCCCGCGCGGCGGGACGGCTCTCCGCCGGTATCGCGGCGCGGTTCGCTCCGCTGGGGTACCAGCGCACCGTCGACGGGCGGCACGGTCGCGACAGCGCGGTGGCCTTCATGGCGCCCCCCTTCAACGCGGCCCCGGCCGACCTGCCGCGGGCGCTCGACTCCACGTACCGGGCGCTGCTCCTGCCGAACGGGGGACTGACCCCCGGGAACGACCCGACCGCGCCGTGGGGCGGGAACGCCTGGACGCCCAGTACGGCCTTCTTCGCGCTCGCCTGGGCCGGTACGGGGCAGCCGGCCAAGGCCGAGCGGGTGCTGGCCTGGGTCCTGTCCAAGCGCAACCCGCTCGGCGAGCTGCCGGAGAAGGTGGACCGGGAGGGGCGGCCCGTGTCGATCGCCCCGCTCGCGTGGAC
The DNA here is from genome assembly GCF_055564695.1 of Streptomyces sp. NPDC029014. Taxonomy (NCBI): domain Bacteria; kingdom Bacillati; phylum Actinomycetota; class Actinomycetes; order Kitasatosporales; family Streptomycetaceae; genus Streptomyces; species Streptomyces sp. NPDC029014. Next base: position 43,079 of record NZ_JBVHVT010000042.1, on the reverse strand, counting down.
GGGCGCGATCACCGTCCTGTCCCTGGTGGCGCTCGACGGGAAGGGGCTTCCGACCCCGCCGCTGCGGCCGTAGGCCCGCAGGCCCGCGTGTCTCGGGCGGGAGGGGCTGCCCGACCGGACGGACCCAGGAGGCCCAGGAGGCCCAGGGGGCGCAGGAGGCTCAGGGGCGCAGAGGGCTCAGAGGGGCGCTGTCCCGTCGCCCGGTGGCGGAGCGGTACGGACGCTCTCCAGCGCGGCCAGCAGGCGCCGGTACGCGAGCCTCTCGGCGGCCACTGCCTGCCGGAACGGCGCGTACTGCGGGTCACGTCGGGCCCGGGCGTCCGCGGCGGCGGTGATCCGGAGTTCCCTGGCCCGGTCCAGGTCCTGCACGGAGTCGACGTATTCGGCGTCGAGGAGGCCGTGCTCCAGGGCCAGGCCGAAGGCGCGGTCCGCCAGCGCGCCGAGCCGGTCGAGGTCGTCCGTGCACTGCTCGGGGGCCGCCTCGGCGCAGCCCTGGTCGAGGGCGCGGGAGAGCGAGCCCAGGGTCGCCTTGAGGTCCGGGTAGCCCCAGGCCGGCGCCGTGTCGTTCCTGCACCCGGTGGCGAAGGCCGCCAGGACGGCGACGGAGGCGAGGGAGGCCGCGGCGCGCAGCGTCCCGCCCGGGGCCGCCGTGCGCCCGTGCGCAGCGGAGCGTGGGAAGCAAGGGGTCATGGGAGCCCCAATCGCAGTCGGTCAGGAGCCTCAGGAGCCTCAGGACGTCTTACGTACGCCGTGTGCACATCACGTACGCCACGCACACGCACACACACGCGCGCGTTGCGTACGTCGCAACCGACCGCCGCCGGCCGCGCCCTCGGCGACCTGCCCGCGACGGGGTCTGGCGGCCATCCTCGCCCCCGCCGATCGGCGCTGCCACCGGAAGGCGCCGGTCCGACGCGCCCTACGGCAGCGGGGCCGCGCCCGTGCCCGGTCCCGAGCCCGGGCGTCCGGCCAGCGCGGCCATCCAGGGCTGGACCGCCCGGTGCCACGGGGCGGGAGCGCCGCTGCCGGGCGGCGCGGACTCGGCCGCGGGGGCGGCCGCCATGATGTGCAGGCCGCCGTCGAGGCCGACCGCCGCCGCGACGGCGCTGCCGTCCGGCTCGGCCACGGCCGCCGGGGCGCCCGTGTAGAGCATCTGGGACTCGTGCCAGGACGGCGGGCCGTCCGTGCCGGACACGCTGACCGTGCCCGCGCCCGCGCGCCCCGCGAGCAGGCGGCCGGCGACGCTGACGGCGCCGTAGCCGCCGTCGCCACCCGCCTCGGTGACCGGGGAGGACTCCGCCTCCGCCGGGGTGCCCGCGGACGCGCCCGCGCCCGTGCCCTCACCCGCGCGCGCTCCCTCGCCCGCACCCGTGCCCGTGCCCGCGACGGCCAGGCCCGTGCCCACCGCGCCGGTGCCGGGGCGGCGGAAGTACAGGCGGATGCCGCCGTCCTCCTGCGGGCTGACCGAGAGCGGGCCGGTGGTCGCCGGCAGCCCGGTCGGGAGGGGGCCGCTGTACGGGGTGTCCGGGGTCCGGGCCGGCTGGACCCAGGCCAGCACGGTCCCGGCGGTCGCCGCGTACACGTGGCGCCGCCCGGATCCGTCGGTCGCGGTGACCGGGTCGCCCAGCAGGCCGCTGCCGCCCAGGTTCTGCCAGGCGCCGAAGTCACCGTCCGGGGTCGGCTGGGTACGGGCGCGCAGGGTGCGCCGGGAGTCGCGTACGTACACCGTCATGCGGCCCGTTCCGTCCACGGAGACGGCCGGTGCACTGATCGCCGAGGTCGCGGACACGTCCGAGACGTCGGGTGTGCCCAGCGACTGCCACGGGCCGAAGGCGCCGTCGGGCGCGGCCTGGACGGCGTACACGACCTCGCGGCCGTACGCCTCGTGCGCCGCGCCCAGGGTGGTGCGGGTACCGAACACCGCGATCCGCCCGTCGGGGAGGCGGGCCGCGGTCGCGCCGGTGTCGATGCCGGTACCGGGGAGGAAGCGGGGGCCCTGCCAGGGGGCCTGGGCGCCGCTGCGCGACCAGTACGCCATCTGCCCGTCGAGGACGGCGAAGGCCCACAGCCGGCCGGCACGCCCCTCGGCCATCCAGGAGGTGCCGTCGCCGCGGGCGTAGCGGAGGGTCTGGTTCCAGCCGGCGCCGGTGGGCCGGGTCGCGGTCTTGCGGTCACCGCAGCCGGCCGGGCTGCCGCACCAGTCCTCGTGGTCCATCCAGGCGTAGGTCTTGAGGTAGCCGAGCTTCTCCTCGGCCGTCTGCGGGTCGAGCGTGGGGGGCAGCGCGGTGTTGGGGTAGCCCACGTAGTTCTGGAGGGAGAAGTGCGGCCGGTCCCCGGACTTCGCGTAGCGCTCGGCGGCGGCCTGCACGAAGCGGGCGCCGTACATGTGGTCCTGGTGGTCGAGGAAGGCGCCGCCGCCGGCCGAGCGGCCGGGCGTCGGGTCCTGCGTCCGTATCGTCGTCGGCCTGTACCGCGCGAAGACGCCCGCGATGGCGTCTATCGCCTGGTCCTTGGTGTACGAGAACGAGGGCTGGACCGGTGTCCCGGAGGTCAGCTGGGCACCCAGGGCGGGGACGCGGTCGTCCCACAGGCCGCGGAGGCTGTCCGGGTTGTCGCCGGAGATGCTGCGGGCCTCGCGCAGCTGCATCCACACCAGGTTGACCTCGGGGTGGGCGACCAGGACGTCGACCTCCGCGCTCCCGCCGCCGGCGGTGGGGACGGAGCTGCGCTCCCAGGGGCTGGTGCGGTCGCCGGTGGCCATCTGCGCGTAGGCGGCGCGTATGCCGTTCTGGCGGGCTTCGGCGTAGGCGGCGCGGTCGGCGGGGAGCTCGGGGTCGTTCAGGTGCGGGCTGTGGGCCTCGTTGCGGCCGTCGGACTCGCCGGAGGTCAGGTAGACGGTGGTGACCCTGACGCCCGCGGATATGGAGCGGCTCAGGTCGGGGTTCATGAAGAACAGGTCGTCGTCGGGGTGGGCGACGACGTGAAGGACTGTGCCCTCGGTCACACTTGGGCGGGCGACCGCCTGGGGGACGGCCGGCTCCTGGCCGTCGGCCCCGTACCCGTACCCGTAGGCCCAGGTCGTCACGCCGGCGACGCCGACGGAGAGCGCGGCGAGGAGGCCCGCGAGGCGGGTGCGGGTGACGAGGGACATGAACAACGCCTTGAGGATCGGTCCGGTGCGGAACTCCGCCGAGGAGGCGGCCGGTGCCCCGATGGTTCCACCACTGCCGGAGACGACCGGGCCCGATTATGCCCCGCGCGATTTCGACTGACACACCATCAAGGGGTATATGCCGAAAACTAGATTGAATGGGCTATATGACCGAGTTGTCCGATTTATCAGAACTCACACGGGCGGAATGTGACGCCCGCCACCAACACGACGGACGCCAACGGGATGACGCACATCACATCGGCGGACCGGGGCGGAATCGATCGGGGCCATGACAAACCCCTGTGAGGTGGTCGATAGATTGACGCGCTGTACGACGCACGAACAGGGGTGGGACTTTGAGGACAGGACATGCCGTCCGCGCTGCCGTGGCACTGGCGTTCGCGGGCGCGGGAATGACGGGGTGCTCCCTCGCGGCGCCGAAGGCGGCGGAGACCGCCGGGACGGTCAAGAAGGCAGCCGACTCGGTCGAGTCGATGATCGCCGCGCTCAACAGCGCGTCGGACTCCGCGACGAAGGCGGGATCGGCCGAGGTCAGGATGAGGGTGACCTCCCCGGACACGGGTGGCCGGCCGGTGGACATGACGGGCACCTACTCGTGGGGCAACGGGTACGCCATGCAGGCCGAGATACCGGCCGCGCAGGCGCAGATGCAGGAGCTGGCCAAGGACGGCACCGTCACCATGCGGCTGGTGCAGGGCTCGTACTACTACGAGGTGGACCCGCTGCCGTCCGGCGAGTTCAAGGGCAAGCGCTGGCTGAAGGTCGAGGCCTCGGCCCTGCTCGGTGAGGCGGGCGCGGCGCAGCTCAGCGGGCCGGCCGCCGACCCGACCTCCGGCCTGAAGGCCCTCAAGTGGTCGAAGGGCGTCGAGAAGGTCGGCACCGAGGACGTGAACGGCAGGTCCGCCGTCCACTACAAGGCGACCGTCCCGCTGGAGAAGCTGGACAAGGGCACCACGGAGACGTGGAAGGCCCTGGGCGCGACCAGCAGCGAGGTCGTCGTCGACGTGTGGGTGGACGACAAGGGCATGCCGGCCCGGCTCGCCCAGAACGGTGGTGCCACCAACATGACGATGGACTTCCTGTCCTTCGGCGCGGCCGCGGACATCGTCGCTCCCCCGGCGGACGAAGTCGCGGACGTCTCCGAGGCGGTCAAGAAGGGCAAGACGGGCTGACGCACCGATCCGCCGGCGTGCGCGGGCCGTCGGCGTGCGCGGGCCGTCGGCGTCGGCGGTCGGCCGGTTTCGGCCTGTCGGCGTGGGCGGGTGGGCGGGGGAGGGGACAGAATCCCGGCATGCGAATCGTGATCTTGTGTGGTGGAGAGAGTCCGGAGCGAGACGTCTCCCTGGCCTCGGGCGGCTCGGTCGCCCGGGCGTTGCTGGAGCGGGGCCATGAGGTGGTGTTGGTCGATCCGGCCGCCGAGGCGCCGGTTCTGGCCGGTCCCCTGCGCCCGGGTGATGTGGTGGACGGGTTCGCGGTCGGCAAGGAGCCGCCGTCCGGCCAGGGCCGGCGGCTGCTGCAGCAGCGCATGGACGCCGCCCTGGCGGGCGGGCCGGTTCTGGGGCTGCTGCGCGAGGCCGACCTCGTCTTCGTGGCCCTGCACGGCGGTTGGGGCGAGGACGGCTGGGTGCAGGGCCGGTTGCGGGAGGCGGGCATCCGCTTCACCGGCGCGAGCAGTACGGCCTGCACGGCGGCCTGGCACAAGGAGCGGGCGCAGGCGGTGCTGGCCGTCGCGGGGGTGCCCGTGACCGAGCGCGCGCTGTGGCAGCCCGGCACCGACGAGGTCCCGCAGGACGTGCAGCGGCTGCTGGCCGCCGGGCCGGTGGTGGCCAAGCCCGTCGCGGACGGGTCGAGCGTGTCGGTGCACCGGGCCGACTCCCTCGCGGAGCTGGAGCAACTCGCCGCGGGGATGCGGGCCGGTGACGGCGAGCTCCTGGTGGAACCGTTCCTGCCGGGCCGGGAGTTCACCGTGGGGGTGGTGGGCGACCACGTGCTCCCGGTGGTCGAGATCGAGCTGAGTACGCCGCTGTTCGACTACGCGGCCAAGTACCAGCCGGGCGCGGTCAGCGAGGTGTGTCCGGCCCGGATCCCGGCGGAGTTCGCGTCCCGGCTCCAGGAGCTGGCCCGGCGCGCGCACGAAGCCCTCGGCTTCGACGCACACACCTACTCCCGCGCCGACTTCCGCTGCGACGCCGCGGGCGAACCCATGTGCCTGGAGGTCAACGCGCTCCCCGGACTGACCGGGACGAGCCTGCTGCCGCTCGCGGCCTCCGGGGCCGGATGGACGTACGCCGACCTGATCGAGCGCATCGTGGCCCTCGCCGCGCACTGACCCGGCCGGCGCCGCCGCGGCGATGTCGGTCGTGTTCCGTACGGTGATCGGATGACCGGGAACGGAATCAGGATCGGTGTCGGTATCGGTATCGGTATCGGTATCGGGCAGCGTGTCTTCGACGCGGCTCTGGCAGACGCGCGCTCGGCCGTCGTCGAGCTCGACGACGCGCGCCGGTGGCTGGCGGCGGCCGGGCCGCAGCTGGAGGGGCCGCTCGCGGCCGAGGTGTGGGTGTTCGACCGGCCCCTGTCCCGGGTCCTGCTGGTACGGCACCGGTGGCGCGGGCTGGTCCCGCCCGGCGGGCGCGTGGAGCCGGGTGAGACTCCCCGGCAGGCCGCGGCGCGGGAGTTGCTCGAGGAGACCGGGCTCCGGGCGGAGCTGTTCCGGGCGCCGGCTCTGGCGACCGTACGCTCCTACCGGCCCGGTGCCGCGGTGACGTTCGGGCTGTAGTACGTCGCCGTCGCCGATGCCGAGCAGCCGCTCGACGCGGAGGCCGGGCAGCCGGCCGCGTGGCGGAACCTGGAAGGCGGCGACGGACACGGGGGCGGGAAAAGGGGCGGGTACCCGAATCGGGACCGGGACCGGCACCGGGACCGGGACTGGGACCGGGACCGGGACTGGGACTGGGACAGCTGTTTCCGCGGCGACCGGGACCGGATGCGCCGGCATGCGGCCCTGCTCTCCTCGGGTCAGGACCGGGCCGCGTCGGGTTGACGGCCGGTGTGGTGGTCGGGCGGCCGCGTACCCGCCGGCCGGCCCCGCCCGCCGCTACTCCGGTCCGACGACGCCGTGTTCCCAGGCCCAGGCTGCGATGCCGACGCGGTTCCGGGCCCCGAGCTTGGCCTGCACGTTCGCGAGGTGCGTCTTCGCCGTGCCCGCGCTGATGAACAGCTCCGTCCCGATCTCCGCGTTGGTGTGCCCCCGGGCCACCAGCCGTACGATCTCCAGCTCCCGGCCCGTCAGCATCCGCGCCGCCGTCGAGGGCGGCTTCGCCCCCGGCTGTGACAGGCTGCTGAGCAGCCGCACCGTGATCTGCGGGCTGATCAGGGTGTCGCCGGCCATCGCCGCCCGGACCCCCTCGATCAGCAGGGCGGGGCCGGATCGTTTCAGCAGGAATCCGCAGGCTCCGGCCCGCAGCGCCGTGTGCACGTATTCGTCCAGGTCGAAGGTGGTCACGACCACGACCCGGGTCTGCCGGGCGAGCTGCCGGGTCACCTCCAGCCCGTCCAGGCGGGGCATGCGGATGTCGGTGAGCACGACGTCCGGGCGCAGTTCCCGGGCGAGGGCCACCGCGCTTTGTCCGTCGGCGGCCTCCCCCACCACCGTCATGTCCGGCTGGGAGTCGAGGATCAGGCGGAATCCGCTGCGGACGTCCTCTTGGTCGTCGGCTATGAGAATGCTCGTGGTCACCACATCATGATCACCCCGGGGAGGTGGCCCGCGCGGGGAAAACCGCCGAAACCCGCCAGCCGCCGGTGTCGGTACCGGTCGGCCCGGCGGCGAACGCGCCTCCCACCGCCTCCACCCGCTCCCGCAGCCCCGCGAGCCCCGTGCCGCCGCAGCCCGCCGCGGATCGGCGCCGGGAGAAGGACGTGCGCGGGGTGATCGGGGGCGGGGAGTTGGTGACGGCCAGTTCGATGCCGTCCGGTTGCCGGCTGCGGCGTACGGTCACGCGTACGGTGTCGGCGCCGGGCGCGTGCCGCCGTACGTTCGTCAGCGCTTCCACCGCAACCCGGTACGCGGCGGTGTCCGCCTCCCGCGAGAGGCCGGTCAGCGCATCCTGCTCGGCTTCCAGGACGACCGTCCGCCCCTCGAACCGGCCGACGAGCCCCTCCAGTTCGGCGAGTCCGGGGGCGGACGCCGGGGCAGGCGCGGAGGTGCCGGGCCCGCCGCCCGCTTCCCGCAGGGCGTGGACGGTCCGGTCCAGCGAGGCGAGCGCGCTCAGCCCCGCCGCCTCGATGCGCTCCAGAGCGCGTACGGCCTGTTGCGGATCGGTGTCGGCGACGAACCGGGCGGCCTGGGCCTGGACGACGATGGCACTGACGTCGTGCGCGACGAAGTCGTGGAGGTCACGGGCCAGTTCCAGCTGCTGGTCGCGCTGGGCGTCCCGGACGGCCCGGCGGGTGCGGGAGGCGTTCCGCCGCAGGTGGGCGCCGACGGCGGCCGCAGCCAGGCCGGGCAGCGCCCAGAAGGCCGCCGCCCCGAAGGCCTCCAGCCACGATGCCCCGTCGTCGCGCACCAGCGGTGCCGGCCACAGCCCCGCCGCGACGATCCCGAGGGCGGCCGCGAGGCTCCCGGACCGTACGGGCGACCACCTCGCGACCAGCCCGAGCAGCGGGAGGAGCACGACGAGCCCGGCGAGCGACCACAGGGCGGGGACCCGGGCGAGCGAGGCGGCCGTGGACGCCACGGCGGCGCCGGCGAGCGCCGGGGCGTAGAGGGAGCGCGGAGGCAGGGGTATGGGCATGGGCCGACCCTATGGACGTCCGTGCGGTCCACGGCATCCGCCGTTCGGCAGAGGAGCGTTGCCCCGCCGGACGGGTAGGGAGGGAAGCGGAGGGCAGGCACGGGGACGGGCGGGGGGGGGGGGGGGGCGGGGGCCCCCCCCCCCCCCCCCCCCCCGAACCCGCACGCGCCCGCCCGCCCGGGCGGGCGGGCGGGGAGCGAAGCGCAGGTCAGCTGCTCGCGGCGGCCGACAGGAGTACGTCCACGAGCCGGTCCGCGGCGTCCGGGCGCCCGTAGGCCCTGGCGCGCTCCGCCATCGCGGCCCGCCGGGCGGGGTCGGTGAGCAGGGGGCCGACGGCGGTCTGGAGGACCTGCCCGGTGACTTCGCCGACCAGGGCGACGGCGGCCCCCGCGTCGGCGAGGTGCCGGGCGTTGTGGACCTGCTCGTTGCCGGCCGAGGTGGCGAGCGGCACGAACACGGCCGGCTTGCCCAGCGCCGTGAGCTCGGCCAGCGTCCCCGCGCCGGACCGGGAGATCACGATGTCGGCGAGCGCCAGTACGTCCGGCAGCTCCGGCCCGACGAAGCCGGTCAGGTGGTACCGGCCGGCCAGGACCGGGTCCAGGGTCGCGGCCGCCGCGCGGAGTTCGTCGACGTTCGCCGGCCCGCACTGGTGGATCACGTTGGCGTGGCTGAGCAGCCACGGGAGCACGTCCCGGACGACCCCGTTGATCTGCTGGGCGCCCTGCGCGCCGCCGGTGACGTACACGGTCGGCAGGCGGCGGTCGAAGCCGACGAGGTTCAGCGCGTGGACGGCCTTGTCGCCGTGGCCGGTCAGCACCTCGGGCCGGATCGGGTTGCCGGTGACGACCGCGTGGCCGCGCAGTTCGGGCGCGAGGAGTTCGAGCGAGGACTCGGAGGACAGGGCGATCCGGGTGGCCGAGCCCGCCAGCTTGCGGTTGGCCAGGCCCAGGCGGACGGTCTGCTCGTGCAGCACGAGCGGACGCCGGCACAGGCGGGCCGCCAGGCCGGCCGGGACGGCCACGTACCCGCCCGTGGCGAGGACGACGTCGGGCTGGAACTCCGAGACGATGGACCGGGCCTGGGCGACGCCGAGCGGAACCCGCGCCATGTCCTTCATGTTCGCCGCGGAGAGCATCTTCAGCGGGTTCGCGGCCCGCCGGATCTTGCCGGTGGCGACCGTCTTGAACGGAATGCCCTCGGCGGGCGCGATCCGCGCTTCGAGGCCGTCGGCGGCGCCGATCCACAGCACGTCGAGGGTTCCGCCATCAGCCGCGAGCCGGCCTTGCAGCGTCCGGATCGCCGTCAGGGCGGGATAGGTGTGACCACCGGTACCTCCTCCCGTCACGAGCAACCGGAAGGACCGAGGGAGCAAAGGAGCATTCACGCGGCAACCCTAACCCCCACCACGGACCCCCCGCGCCCCGGCGTCACCGGCCGTGTGCGTCAGCCGACCTGGAGGGCCAGGTTCTTCGGCCAGTGGGCCTGCTCCAGGCGGGAGAACAGGTCCTTGATGTGGTCCGGGTGCAGCTTGATGCAGCCGTACGACTTGTAGTCGCCGTCGCCGTTCCAGCGCGTGGGCTCGGTGGAGCCCTGGCCGCCGTTCCTGGTCATCTCGCTGTGGATGAACAGGGAGTCGCGCGTGACGGCCCGCTGCCCGCGCCCGGGGCGGCACGCCTTGTCGGAGAGCTGGATGGCGTAGCCCTTGATGTCGCTGTCGCGGTGGGTCTGGTGCCCCTTGACCTGGTACGTGCCGTTGGGCAGCCACCCCTTCATGCTCGCGCACTCGTCGGTGGATCCCAGCCCGGATCCGGCCCGGTAGGTCTTGACGGGGATGCCGTCGTGGACGAGGGACAGCGTCGAACGGTCCGGGTGGTTCCGGTTCTTGGTGAACTTCAGGGCGTACCCGCGGGGACCGTGCTCGGCGCCGGTCGACGGCCGCGAGCCGGGGCGGGTGGAGCCCTCGTTGCGGTCCCGGTCCGCCGGCTGCGCGGGGTGTGCCCGCACCGCCGAGTCGCGGGCCGCCTCGGCGGCGGCGACGCCGGGGGCCGTTCCCAGGGCGAGTGCGGAAAGCGTCGCGAGGGAGACCGCCGCGGTGGTGACGCCACGGAAGGGGAAACGCACTGCGATGTTCATATCGTCATCCTTTTCTGTCTTTCCGCCGAAGAAATCCGGGGTCCGCATCGGGGCACGGCTTTCCCACGGGATTCGGAGGCGGGGGGAATGGCCGGGAACTTCGCACCGGCTGGTCGCAACTTTGCCCCGCATTCCCCGTGCGTTCTACGCTTCCCGGACCACCGGGCCATACGCGCATATACGCGGCTCTGCGTATGGGGGTCTGACCTGCGGTTCCACGGACCGGATGAAGGAGCGTGCCATGGATGCCCAGTCGAATGCGGATGCTGTGGATGCTGTGGACGGGCCGCATCCGGACGTTTCCGCGCGCGTTCGGCTGGCCCGGATCCTGCGGAGCTGGCGCGAGGCGAACAACCGCAGCCAGTCATGGGTCGCGAGACAGCTCCATACGAACCAGCCGACCGTTTCCCGGTGGGAATCCGGAAGCACCCTGCCCGCTCCCGAGACGATTCGCGCGTTCCGGCGGATCTGTACCAAGGCGGCTTCGGGATCCGGGCCCGCTGATGATCCGGAACTGGACCACGCCCTCGCCCTCCACCAGCAGGTGCGGGAGGAACGGACCCCCGGCCCGCGTCAGCCGGCCGCGGTGCCGCACCCTCCACGGGCCGATCCGTCGGCCCGGAGGACCCGGCCGGGGGCGCTCGCCGCCGTCGCGGGGGCCGTCGTACTCCTGGCAGCCGCGGTGGCATGGGCCGGCGCCCGGTACGCCGGGACGGCGGCCGGGGTCGCGCCGCCGCCCGCGCCCGCGGTCGCCGCCCCGTCGTCGCCACCGGGCGGGGCCGGGCCGGCGCCCACCACCACGTGCACGGGCGACTCGTGCGCGGCGCTGGAGCCGGCCGCCACGACCTGCGCGAACGACGCCGCCACCGCCCTCGTCGGCCACGACTACGGCATCCGCATCGAACTCCGCCACAGCGCCCGCTGCCGGGCCGCCTGGGCCAAGATGAGCGGAACCACCGCCGGGGACCGGGTCATGGTCACGCCCGAGCAGGGCGCCGCCCAGGAGTACCGCCAGCAGTACGGGCACGACGCCCACACCAAGATGGTCCCGGCGCTCTCCCCCGGCGACGCCCGGGCCTGCGCGCTCGTCGACGGCCGCGGCACCGTGTGCGCCACCGAGCCCCCGACGGCACCGGCGTCACTGCCGACACCAACGGCGGGCGGTTCGTAGGCGGTCTACGGGTGTTCCGTGGCGGCTTCCGCTTCCGCTTCCGCTTCGGCTTCGGCTTCGGCTTCGGCTGCTGCGGCGACGGCGAGCAGGTCGGCCTCCCGGCCGTGGCGGGCGACCAGGTGCAGTCCGACGGGCTCGCCTGCGGGGGTGCGGCCGGCCGGGAGGCTGATGGCCGGGTGGCCGCTGATGTTGAACGCCCAGGTCAGCGCCACGCTCAGGGTGTCGCCGGGCCCGTCGTGGCCGTGCGGGGCGTGGGGGGTCGTCGGCGAGACCAGGAGGTCCACCTCGGCGAAGACGGCGTCGAGGGCCGCGTCGAGGGCGGCCTTGGTTCGTGCTGCGGCGGCTGTTGCGGCGGCGCGTTCCGCGGCAGCGGTCGCGGAGTCCGGCCGGCCTCGCAGGACCTCCCAGCACCGGGCGGGATCGGGAAGGCGTACCGGAACGTCCACGGTGTCCACGGCCCCTGCCCGGCGCAGCGCTTCGAGGCGGGCGTACGCCGTGCCCGCGACGGCAGGATCCGTCGCGGCGAAGCCGAGCGTCGGCGACCAGGCCGCGCGCAGCGGCCGCGCCGGGGCGCAGGGGTGCGGCCCGGGCGTGCCGGCGAGCGCGCCCAGGTACGCGGCGGCGTCCCGGGCGCAGCGGGCGAGGGGCCCGGCGACGTTCAGGCCGGCCCGGTCCCGCGCGGGCACCAGTCCGTTGGTCGGCTTGAGCCCGATGACCCCGCACCAGGCCGCGGGGATGCGTACGGATCCGGCCCCGTCGCTGCCGGTGGCCAGCGGCACCATCCCCGCGGCGACGGCCACGGCCGAGCCCGCGCTCGACCCGCCCGGACTCCATTGCCTTCCGAGGGGGTTGAGGGTCACGCCGCGGGCGGTGGCGCCCCAGGTCTGCCAGCGGGTCCCGGGGCCGGGGGTGGACGTGGCGCCGACGGGTACGCAGCCCGCCGCCACCAGCCGTTTCGTCTGGAGTGACGCCAGCCCCTCGGTTCCCTTCACCGCCAGGGGCACCCCGGCGAGCGGCAGCGGGGCACCGTCCCCGTCCCCGTCCCGGATCCGACGGTCGATCAGCTCGGCGTGCGCGGCGGCCTGCTGCGGCCACAGCGCGGTGAAGGCCCTCAGCTCGACGTCGATGCGGGCGATCCGCTCCAGGGCGGCCGCCGCCAGCTCGCGGGCCGACAGCCGGCCCGCGTTGACCGCTGCGGCGATCTCGCAGGCGGAGAGGGCGGCGTGGTCGTCGGCGGCAGCGCTGCCTGGGGCAGGCGATACGAAGTGCTCCGGGGTGCTCACGGCAACCTCCCGCTGTCGAAGTGGTGGTGGGCCGCCGACCGGCGGCGCAGTGGCGATGAACGCGCAGGTCATGGAACCGCGGGTGTCGGTCGGGGCGTCTTCGCTGACGTACTCTCAGCCGCCGTGGTCGGTGCGCTCGTCCGGTGATGTGACCTTCCCGTCCCTTCCCGTCCCGTGATGCGTCCGGCCGTTCGCGGTCGGGGTCAGCACGTATTGCAGTCTGGAGATCCGTTCATCATGGCAACACCGCACCAGCCGGCCGGCCACGGACCCGTGCCGGGCAACCCCTACAGCACGCCCGGCGGGTACGCCCCCGCATCGGCACCGGCACCCGCATCGGCACCGGCACCGGCACCGGCACCGGCACCGGCACCGGCACCGGGGAGCTACGCCCATGCCCACGCCCCCGCAACCGCCCCCGGCGGTTACGCCGGCCCGCCCCCCATGGGCCATGTGCCGCTCGTGTGCCGTGCCTGCGGCGGCCGGGCGGCGGCGAACCACAAGGTCCGGGCCCATGTGGGCGTGCTCGTCCTCATGCGGTTCGAGCACCTGGACGGCCCGTTCTGCCGGGCCTGCGGCATAGCCGTCGTCCGGCAGATGACCACCAGGGCGCTGTGCCTGGGCTGGTGGGGCCCGCTCTCCCTGGTCGTCTTCAACCCGTTCACCCTCGTGTGGAACCTGTTCGTCTATCTGAAGTACAGCAAGCTCCCGCCGTCGACGCCCGCCCCGGGCCGCACGCACCTCGACACGGGCCCGCAGGTGCTCCGGCGGCCGCTCGCCTACGTGGCGCTCATCCCGCTGGCCTGGGCGTTGTGGGTGATCTCCCAGATCATCGTGCACTCCACCTGAGCCGGGACGGGCGGGCGTGCCCTACTCGGTCAGCATTCGTTTACGAACTCGCTCTAGTCTGCGGACAGAGCGGCCGGGGCCCATGCGACGAGAGGCTCCGGAGAGGGACGAGGACGGGGCGGAATGGGATTCCGAGGCGAAGTGTGGCGGCTGGAGCGGCAGCAGCCGCATCAGGACCAGGGCGAGCGGGAACTGCTGGGCGAGATCGAGATCGTGGAGTCCGACTTCCCGTGGCTGCGCGGTCGCTTCACCCCGCGGCGGGCGTTCGCCGAGTTCAGGCCGTGGTTCGACGAGGCCCACGCAGCACTGGAGGAAGAGGACTTCGAACGGTTCGACGAGGTGTACGAGTCGATGACGCGCAGCCTCAGCCTCGTCTCCCCCGCAGGCCCGGTCGCCGAGTTCTTGCTGCACATCCAGGGCGGCGAGGCGTGGTTCCGGTGGAGCGACACGCCCTTCGACGCGTGAGCGGCGACGGGAGGGCGGCAGGAGGGCAGGTGCCCGGTCCTTCCGCTCCGCAGCGACGGCCGACACACCTCTGCACGGCCCCCAGGCTGTCATGCACAATCCATAAACCGAATCACCCCACCCCTCCTCACTTCACTTCCAGGAGTCACGCATGACGCGTTCGCTCGACGGCCTCGTCTTCGTCCCCGTGGCCGACCAGGCGCCGGGCCAGGTCGGCCGGCAGACCCGGTTCGACTACCACGAGCAGGACGGCCGGGTCTGGGCCGAGTACGCGGGCGGAGACGTGGTCCGGGGACACCTGGTCGGGACCCGGGCGGGCGACAGCATCGACTTCCGCTACGTCCAGCTCCGCCTCGACGGCACCACCGCGTCCGGGCGCTGCACCTCGCTCGTGACCGAGCTCCCCGACGGCCGCCTGCGCCTGGAGGAGACGTGGACCTGGGAGTCCCAGGAGGGCAGCGGCACCAGCGTGGTCGAGCAGCCGCTCGGCTGAGGGCCCGGACGCAACGAGGCGCTCCCACCAGGAGCCACCGCCCGCCCCACCCGTCCCCCAGGCCCCAAACCGGCCGCAGCGCGGACCGGAGCCGCCCCCGCCGCACCCCCGCAAGCGAATTGCGAAGGCCGCCCCCTCCACCGACCGGTTCCGGCCAATCGCCCGCCCAGAGCTACCGCCGGAGCCCGTCCCGGGGCGTCGGGGCACCGGCGGCGGCGCGACCGTCAGGTCGGCCGGATCGCGCTGCTCCGCCCTCCGGCGTCCTGTGTACTCACTCCTCCGCTCCCCGGGCAGCACCCCGCCCCGCCCCCGCAACGGGGGTCGTGGGCTTCCTCGTCATGCCGTTGCCGGTGGGAGCAACCGACTTCCCTCATCGACGAGTTGGCCGAGTTGGAGGAGGAACCCATGTCCCGGGAACAGGACGAGGCGCAGCAGCAGGAACAGGCCGCCCCACCCCAGGCCCAACCTCATGCTCATGCCCAGGCCCATGCACACGTGCCGGCCCAGGCCCAGCCGAAGGACGAGCAGCAGGACGGGCATCAGGACGAGCAGCAGGCCGAGCGGCACCGGCAGAACAGCGCACGGCCCCACCCCCAGGAACCGGAGCCAGCGGCCGTGGCCGCCCCCGGGCTCCCCGCGCCCCCGGAGTTCACGTACACCTGGGGCCAGCACAACAAGACCATGGAGGAGCTCTCGCTCGCGCAGATGACCCGCCGCGTCCCGGCCGCGCTCGCCCAGACGGCGCGCCTGGCCTGGGCGGTGAACCGGACCGCGTTCACCTGGCTCGTCTGCGCCCAGCTCCTCGGCGGCATCTGCACCGCGGCCGCCCTCGCGGCCGTGTCCCGCGCCATGGGCCCCCTCCTCGCCGACGGCACCGTCGGGCAGCGCGTCGGCGGCGCCGCATGGCCCCTGGCCGCCGCGGCCGCGATGACCGCCGTGGGCGCGCTCGCCTCGATCACCGCCGGTAGCGCCGCCCGACGCCTGAACCCCGGCATGTCCACGATCGCCGACCTCGCCATGGTCGACGCCCACATGGACGTCGAACTGTCCGCCTACGACGCCCCCGACTTCACCGAGCGCTCCGAGGCCGCCGAAACCGGTTCCGCCCGTTCCGGGATGCTGCTGCAGGACGCGCTCGGCTTCACGAGCGGCCTGATCGACATGGTCGCCGTCGCGTCCGTCCTGTCCGTGGTCCACCCCGTCCTGCTGCCGCTGCTCCTGCTGTCCGTCATCCCGCGCGGCCTGGGCTCCGTACTCGCCGCCCGCCTCGACTACCGCCTCCACAACGAGACGATCGCCTCCCGCAACATCCGCCACATGATGCGCTGGCACCTCACCACCCCCAAGCTCGCGGACGAGCTGCGCGGCAACAGCATGCGCCCGTACGCCCACCACTGGTACGCCGCCGTCTGCTCCCGCATCGACTCCAAGATGGTCGGCTCCGCACCCCGCTACCTGGCCGTCCACCTCACCGCCGCCGTGGTCTCCGGCCTGTTCACCGTCATGACCTGGGCGAGCCTCGGCGGCCTGGTGATCGGCGGGTTCATGGCCATCGGCGCCGCCGGCACCGCCATCGTCGCCATGCGCACCTCCACCGCCGCCCTCTCCCAACTCGTCGTCTACGGGGCCGCGATGTTCCAGCACGCCCTCTACCTCGGGGACTACGCCACGTTCATCCGGCAGGCCGCCGAGCAGTCCGGTCCGCGCGGCCCGCGGGAGCTCGGAGCCCCGGAGCGGATCCGCCTGGAGGCGGCCACGTACACCTACCCGGGCAAGGACACCCCCGCCCTCGGCCCGGTCGACCTGACCCTCAGCCGCGGCGAGGTCATCGCCCTGGTCGGCGAGAACGGGGCCGGCAAGTCCACCTTCATCCGCCTCCTCACCAGCCTCACCGCCCCCACCACCGGCACCGTCTCCTGGGACGGCGTACCGACCGCGGACGCCGACCAGCGCTCGGCGTGGCGGCACGTCGGCCTCGTCACCCAGTCGTACGGGTACTGGCCCTTCACCGCCCGCGAGAACATCACCCTCGGCCAGCCCTCCCCGCGCGGCGAGGACGCCGTCTGGGACGCGCTCGCCGCCGTCGGCATGAAGGAGACGGTGGCGGCGTACCCCAGCGGCGTCGACACCCTCCTCGCCCGCTCCCTCTGGGGCGGCCACGAACCCTCCGGCGGCCAGTGGCAGCGCATCGCCTGCGCACGCGCCTTCCACCGCAGGCCCGGCCTGCTGGTCATGGACGAGCCGACGTCGGCCATGGACCCGCGGGGCGAGCACATGGTGTTCACGGGGCTGCGGGAGATGAAGGACGACCGCATCACGGTGATCGTCACCCACCGCATGGAGAACTGCCGCCTGGCCGACCGCATCGTCGTCCTCGACGCGGGCCGGATCACGGAGCAGGGGACGTACGAGGAACTCGTCGGCCTGAACGGCTCCTTCGCGGAACTGGTCCGCCTCTCCCAGGACCGCTGAACCCCACCCCACCCTCCACCCCCACCGCGCCGGCTGCGCTGCCCGCTGCCCGGCGCGGCAGGGGCCCGGGGGGCGGGGCCGGGCCGCTACGACGTGCCGGATCATATGACTGCACCCGGCACGCGAATCCCGGGCGCGATCCGGACGCAGCACCGGACCCGACGAGTTCACCCGCACCCCAGGAGTAGTACCTCATGACCGGCGCATCCCCGGACCACGCCAGGGCAACGGCATCCGCCGCGGCCGTCATCACGGACGAGCAGGGCAGGGTGCTCATCGTCAACCCGGTCTACAAGGAGCGGTGGAACCTGCCGGGCGGCCACCTGGACAAGGGCGAACTCCCGAGCGCGGCGGCCCGCCGCGAGGTCCTCGAGGAACTCGGCCTCGACGTGGAGATCGGCAACCTGCTGGTCACGGCATGGGTCACGCGGGCAGGCAGCTCCCACGTCTTCTACGTCTTCGACGGCCCCCGACTGACCCCGGAGCAGCAGCAGTCCATCACCCTCCAGGAGTCGGAGATCGGCGAGATCCGCTTCTGCCTGCCGCAGGACATCACCCCCGACATGGTCCCCCCGTTCGCCCTCTCGCTGTGGCACCGCGCCCTACAGGCCCGCGAGGACCAGCAACCCGCCTACCTCGAACTCGCCCTGTAGTCCCGGCGCCCCCACCTCACCGACCGCTGTCGGAGGGCGAAGCCGAGAAATCCCCGGCGCACCGCCCGTACGGAAATCTCCGGCACCGCCCTGGACCGGGAACTCGACTGGGCCGCGCTCTGGGGCGATCTCGTCGAAGAGTCCCGCACGTGGTCGCTGCTGGAAGCCTCCGAAGCCCCCGTCGGCGACAACGTCTTCGTCGCCCCCACCTGGATCGACCATACCGACCTGTACCCGGAGAGGTGACCGATGCCGTCCCGGTGCCCCGAGGAAACCAGCCACGGCTACCTGATCAAGCGGTACGTGACGAGGAAGGACTCGGACCATCCCCGCTACGGCGAACTGAACAGCGCGCGCGTCCTGCGGCCGGGGTGGCCGCATGCCAAACGCTTCGCCCGCCGCCTGATCGATGACGCCGCCACCATCACCGACGCCGAACTGGAAGCCCTCCTCGCTCACGGATGGCGCTCGCGTCTCACCGCCGCCTGGCTGATCGGCGTCGACCGCCGCTCCTCGTTCCGCGAGCGCGTCGGCGACCTGCTCCTGGCCAGCGACGCCCCGTACGCCGGCGGCGGCTACTGCTTCGCCCTGGCCCGCTGCGGCACACAGGCGGACGCCGAGGTCCTCACCGCCTACCTCGACCTCTACCTCCCCCACACCGACCTGCACTACGACCAGCCAGACGCCCTCGGCGCCCTCCTCCACCTCGATGCCCGCCTCGGCACCCACCACGCCGACCGCTTCACGGAGCCCGACGGCCTCTGGGACCACTGGGTCAAGGGCGTGCGGCGCCTCGGCTACCCCAGCTACACGTCAGCCGAGTTGCACCACTGGACGACCCTCCACTGCGAATTCACCGACCGCTGGCGACGCCAGTAACTAAAGGCGCATCCACTGACCCAGGCCCCCGCTTCCCCACCAGGTAACAGCACGTACGAGAAGCCCTGCTCGGCGACAAGGGCTACGACTCGAACCCGAACCGCGATGAGTTGCGCAAACGCCGGATCCTGCCCGTCATCTCCCGCAAGGGCTGCCCGAACATCAAAGACATGGGCAAGCTCCGCTACGTCGTCGAGCAGACCTTCGCCTGCTCCACCAGTTCAAACGACTCGCCGTCCGCTGCGTACGTATCTCGGTGTAAACGTGATGTTGCAGCATGCTCGCGCGGGAGCGCCCCGCGGCGCGTGGCTGCGGGGCGCCCAGTGGGCGTTAGTCAACCATCTGCCCGTCGCCCGTACCGCCGACGCACTTCATCCCGACCACCTTTCCGCCGCCGTCCACGCACTCACCCGGGGTGAGGCTTTCGGTGTGGGCGGTGGCGGTGGCGTTGTGGGTGGCGGCCGTGGCAGTGACGGCACCTGTGAGGCCGAGTCCGGCGAGGGCTGCCGTGGCGATGACGGCGGCGAAAGTTCGTCGAATGCGCATGTGGTTTCCCTTCACGGATTGCCTCGGTTGGGGCACTACTCAGCTTGATCTTCACCCATGTGGGTGGCGCGTTTGGTTACTCCATTCGAGTGACACCTGCCGGGAGTGGGCCACCGGCGACGCAGGGACGGATGGCCGGTGCCGCAACCCGCCGGAGAGGCCTTGAGGGCCGTGCTCGCATGGTGTTTGCTGCCCGTCTTCCGCCGGTCGACCGGCGACGGACCGGTGTCGGCGCCCCCCTTTTTTCGCGCGGATGTGGGAGCCATCCACGCAGGCCCGGGACCAGTCGAGCTGGCCGGCTGCATTGAGCTCGGCGAGCAGGATGCGGTGGAGCCGGTCGAGGACGCCGGCCTTCTGCCACCGCTCCAGTCGCCTCCAGCACGTCTGTCCGGAGCCACCACCCCAGCTCCAGCCGGAGCAGTTGCCGGGCGAGGTCGTTGCAGAGCACGTAAAGGATCCCCTGCAGGCACAACCGGTCCGGCTCGTCACACCGGTCACGGCCGACCAGGCCACTTCAGCAAGATCCTGTTACGAGCTCTGAGGATGCACGCCCGGAGCCGGCTCATCGTCCTCCGAAATGATGAGGCAGCGGCGACCCGGCCCGTGCACCGGCGATGGTGTCACCTGGACGGCGAAAGTCCACGAACACCCTTCAACTTGGCCCCGTCGAACGTTGCTCCGCTGACCTTGGCTCCGGTGAGGTCAGCGTTCGTAAGGTCCGCCCCCGCCAGGTTGGCACCGGTCAGGTCCGCGCCCCTGAGATCTGCTCCAAACAGGAAAGTGTCTTTGAGGTTGGCCCCACTGAGCTTCGCGCCAGCCAGACTCGTGCATTTCTCTTTCCTGCCCGTCCAGGAAAAGACCGGGTCGGGACAGAAGCCCGTACCGGAGAGGTCCACGCCTGCCAGATCCGCCCCAGCCAGGTTTGAGTCAGTCAGGATCATGCGGGACATGTCGGCGCAAGTCCGCTTGTGACTACCTTCAGGGATCCCTCTTCCTACCACCGATATCTCTTCACAGAAGACCGTGCCGGTGAGGTTTGCTCCGGACATGTTCACTCTGTCGAGGGATGTGCTCGCCAGATTCGCCTTTGTGAGGTCCGCCTTCTCGAAGCCCGCACCGTCGAGTCGAGATCCGAGCAGTGAAGCTCCCGAGAGTTTTGCGCCGTCGAATACCGCATCCTCCAGATCCACCCAATAGAAGTCAGCGCCCCTGAGATCCGCCTCACGCAGGATTGCCGAACGGAAGGGAATCAGGTTTGGGTAGCCGAAGAGCTCCATTCCGGCCAGAGCGGAGCGGCTGAGATCGATGCGCAGTCCCTGGTCGCGGTCGGAGCGGCGATTTCCTAGCACGGTCACCACTGCTTGGACGTCGGCGGGTGGTGGGGGCTGCTCGT
Source organism: Streptomyces sp. NPDC029014 (assembly GCF_055564695.1). Taxonomy (NCBI): domain Bacteria; kingdom Bacillati; phylum Actinomycetota; class Actinomycetes; order Kitasatosporales; family Streptomycetaceae; genus Streptomyces; species Streptomyces sp. NPDC029014. The sequence continues at coordinate 22,771 of NZ_JBVHVT010000042.1, read as the reverse complement.
AAGCGGAAAGCACGGGCTTCTTCTTGGCGTCGACGGCCCGAAAAGGGGCGTGCTGACGTGCATACGCGGTCAGGATCGAGACCACGGTGAGCTGATTGGTCGGGGAGTCGCGCATGATCTGTTCCAGCGCGTAGATGCCCCCGAGTCGTACATCCAGGGAAGCTGACCCCAGATTGCTGACCGCAGCATTGAACCGGCTGGTGATCTGCCCCCGCTCGGTGATCGCCAACTCCTTGTTGGTCTGTGTGACCTGCATCCAGGTGAACAGCAGGGCGATCAGGGCTGCCAGTCCGGGCAGGCTGGCAGCAACCAGCCCAATCCAATGGACCCTCTGGATTTGCCCCGTACCTGTGGGGCCAGCCGTTCGGAGCCGGCGGTCGCGGCGGCGTCGACGCAGCTGGGCGGAGCGCCGATGGGCGACACGGCGGAGCCGTCGGGACCCTGCGTTCCTGGCCATCTCTCCCATGGCACTTCACGCCCGGGGAGCCTGCCACTCGGCGACGTGAGTGATGAGTCGGAGTATGAGCCCGACCTGGCGCCCTGACCTGCTACGAAGATGCTGGAGGCCATGGACGACGCCCGCCCTCGTGTGCCATCAGCGAAGATCGCCATGGGTGCGGTGAATCGGAGGTGCCTCCGTCTGTCGGTGTTGTCGGGCTCCACCGTCGCGTCGAGGGACTCAACGGTGTCGACGACCGCATGTAAGCCCTCGCGCCGGAGCACGAACACGTCGTCAACCGGCCGCGGGGCAGGGGCAGGCACCGGGGCGGGGGCGGAAAGTGCGTGGTGGGTGCGGGATGCGGTCGCGTACGGTCTGGGTTCCGTCGGCAGTGGTGCCGGCATACCGAGTACGGAGAGCGGTCCCATGACCAACCAGCGAGCGACGACTACCCTGTGGCGGCCCACCGGCCCGGCGGAGCTGGAGCTGGTCCGGGAGCTCGACTGGCGTGCCTGGCCGCCCCGGCTGCCGGAGCAGCCGATCTTCTACCCCGTTCTCAACGAGGACTACGCGGTGCGGATCGCGAGGGACTGGAACGTGAAGCACGACGGTGCCGGGTTCGTGACGCGTTTCGAGGTCGAGTCGGATTTCCTGAGCCGGTATCCCGTGCAGCAGGCCGGCGGGCGCACGATCCTCGAGCTGTGGGTGCCGGCCGAGGAGCTCGACGAGTTCAACTCCCACATCGTCGGCAGGATCGAGGTCGTCCACGAGTTCCGCTGACCGCTCGGGGTGCGGTGAGCGGCCGCGCCGCTCGCCCCGCGCCCGGCTTCCGTGTCCCTCTGCGGTGGGGTGCGGGCTCGTGCGGAGCCAGTACGAGCGGGCTGCCGCGGCCAGTGCGACCCCGTAGCCGGCGAAGGCGATCACGCCGGGCCACGCGACCAGCAGTACGTCCGCCGGGGTGTCGACGTCGCCGCTGGGTACCGTCACCACGCCGGCGGTGGCCAGGGCGCAGTAGGCGAGCCCGAGCACCCCGTACGGGGCCAGGGTGGCCGCGCCGAGCAGGGCCGGGGTCAGCGGGAGCCAGCGGGGAACCCGTCGACCGTGCAGGAACGGCACCCAGCGCGGGAAGACCTGGCCCCACGGGCGGACCAGGCCCCGGAGGGGGAAGACGCCGAGGGCGGCGAGCAGTGCCGTGGCGTCCGCGCCCCAGGACTGCAGGGTGAGCCGGGCCTCCGAGGCGCCGTGGCGCGCGGAGACCGCGAGCATCTCCTCCTTCCTGGTCCCGTCCTTCCTGGTCCCGGCGAATGTGCCTCCCCAGGCCCAGTACGACTTCATCGCGGCGTACGGCAGGAAGGCGACCGTCCCCGCCCAGGCCGTGCGTTGGACGCGCGCGGGCGCACGGGACGGCGGCGGGGGGCGGCGGAGGGGCGGTGGCCGCGACGCCGGGCGGACGGTCACGGTGGGAGCGGGCGCGGTCGCGGCGAGCAGGAGGGCCCCGGCGGCGGCCAGCGCGTGGTGCGCGGCGGCTGCCCAACTGTCCACCCTTCCCCCGAGCATCAGCGCGATCACGTCCATGAGCAGGCCGAACGCGGCGGCGGCAGCCAGCCCGCACAGCACCCGGAGCAGCAGCCGCAGCAGCGGTCGCCTGCCGTACCGGGCCACCGTCCCGCAGACGAGTGCCGCCAGTGCGCCCAGCACCACCACCCCCCAGTCGAGCGCGGCGGGCAGCCGGGGCCGCACTCCCCGGGCGGCTGGGCCTGGGTGTCCGTACGTCATCGGTCGTACCGCGAGCGTCGCGGCGACCCGTCGCCACGGCATCGACCGCCCGGCCGATCCCGCTTCCCCCGGCCGGGTGAGCGACCGTACGACTCCGGTCCCTGCAGCCGGGCCGTGGGGGCGGGCACTGCGACGATGCCCGTGCCCACGGCTGGCCTGCGTGGAGTTCTCCGGGACCACCGAGCGAGGAGGGAACCGTGCCCGACGACCCCGAACTGGATGTCGACGGCATCGCAGTGCTGCGCAACAAGGTGACCATCGGCAGGTTCGACCCGAACTGGGTGCCGTTCGCCGCCCAGTTGGAGGTGAGCAACAGCACGGAGGGCGGCGCGAACAACAGCCATGCCGTGAACGCGTTCTCGAAGACGGGCGTCGCCGTCGACGCGACCAGCGCGACGACGTACGGGGTGGTGGCCAGCGGCGGTTTCAAGGCCGCCTGGTTCCGCGGCGACGTCATGGTGGACGGAAAGCTGACCAAGAGCAGCCTCGAGTTCGTCATCGACCATCCGCTGGAGCCGGAGGACAAGTACCTCAGCCATGCCACCGTCGAGAGCGACGAGATGAAGAACGTCTACGACGGGGAGACCGTCCTGGACGGCTCCGGCGGCGCCGAGGTCGTCCTGCCGGACTGGTTCCAGGCGCTCAACGAGCGCTTCCGCTACCAGCTCACGGCCGTCGGGCGCCCGGCCCCGGGCCTCCACGTGGCGCGGGAGCTGGCGGACAACCGCTTCACCATCGCCGGCGGCGACCCCGGCACGCGCGTGTGCTGGCAGGTGACCGGGGTCCGCCAGGACGCGTACGCCCGCGCGAACCCGCTGGTCGTGGAGAGCGCCAAGGACGGGGAGGAGCGGGGCAGGTACCGGCACCCGGAGGCGCACGGTGTGACACCCGAGCGGCGGATCGCGCCGCCCGCGTACGTCCCTCCCGCCAGGGGCTGAGAGCGGGCCGGTTCCGCCCGGACGACCTCCGCGACCGGCTGGTGGGCGCCGCCTGCTACGACGACGAGGAGTTCACCGAGTACGGGCTCGGCCCGGCCGCCGTCGAGGAGCTCCGCGCATCGACGCCCGACTCGACACGCACCACGTCGACGTCGCCGACCGACGAGGGGTGGGCGGCGGGCGGTGTCAGGGGTGGGCGGGGGTGGCGGTGGGGTCGCCGCACATGGCCTGGCCGTAGAGGGACTTCAGGGCCTCGTCGATGGGGTGGGGGCGCGGGTTGCCGGAGGCGTCCAGCTCGTTCCACCTCATCATGTTGATCGCCACCGACATCTGCCGCTTGCCGTCGGCCCGGGTCAGGGACAGCGTCCCGGCTCCCCAGGCCGAGCCGTCGTGCCCCCAGAAGAGCCCGCAGCCCGGGACGCTGACCCTGTGCAGCCCGAGCCCGTACTGGATCGTCGTTCCGTCCAGGGCGCGGACCGGGAGCGTCTGCTGCATCTGCTCCAGCGACGACCGGCTGACGATCCGGCCTTCCAGCAGCGCGGCGTAGAAGCGGTTCAGGTCCTCCATGGTGGACACCAGCCCGGCGCTCGGCCCCACCCAGGAGTTGGTGTAGACGCTGTAGTCGCGCGGCGGGTCGAGGAGGCCGAAGAAGGACTCGTACATGCGGGAGTGCGGACCCTGGATGCGCGGGCCGCGCGGGAACCCGGTGTGGCGCAGGCCGGCGCGCGCGATGACGTCGCGGGCGATGTACTCCTCGGCCCCGGTGCCGGTGACCCGCTCCAGGAGCTGGCCGAGGAGGATGTAGTTGGTGTTGGAGTACACGCCGGTCGGGCCGCCGGGCTCGCCGGTGGGCGGCGCCGAGAGTCCCAGTTCGATCAGCTCGGCGGGGGTGAACTCGCGGAAGCGGTTCTCGTCCAGGCTCTTCGACGACATGTCCGGCAGGGACGGGAAGCCCTGGAGCGACGGGAACGCGTACATGATGTAGTCCGGGATGCCGCTGGTGTGGTTGAGCAGCATCCGGACCGTGATCTTCCGGCCGCGTTCTCCCGGCACCAGGTCCGGCAGGTAGTCGCCGATCGGCGCGTCGAGCCGGATGCGGCCCTGCTCGACCTGCTGCATGACCGCTGCGGCGGTGAAGGTCTTGCTGACGCTGCCGACGCGGTGCCGCAGGTCCGCGTTGACGGGGCGGCCGGTCGTCACGTCGGCGACCCCGGAGGCGCCGCGCCAGGTCCGGCCGGAGTCGCGCACCTCGGCGAACACCCCCGGCATCCCGGCCCGGTGGACGCCGTTCAGGGCGGACCGCAGTACCGCGGGGTCGATGCGGGCGTCGGCGGCGTCGGCCGGGCTCGTGGGAGCTGCGGGGGCAGGGGCGGCGGCCGCCACCGTGCCCGCGCACATGCTGAGCGCGGCCGCGCTCGCGCACACAGCCAGTCGGATCTTCATCTCATGCGTCCTTTCGTCGTGAGTGAGTGAGTGAGTGAGTGGGTGGGTGGGCAGGGCGTTCGGGCTTCGCCTGCCGGTTTCCGTGGTCATGCGGCCAGCGCCCGGCGCAGGGCCCCGGCCAGTTCGGCGTTCTGCCGTTGCGAGACGTCGGCGGAGAGGATCGCCTGCGACCCGTGGAAGGTGCCGGCCCACTGGTGCAGTTCGACCGGTACGCCCGCCCGCAGCAGCCGCAGCGCGTACTCGATGTCCTCGTCGCGGTTCGGGCAGAACTCCGCCGTGGCGATGTACGCGGGCGGCAGGCCCGCAAGGTCGGTCGCCCGGGCCGGCGCGGCGTACGCGGTGGCGGGCTGCGGGCCCAGGTAGTGCCGCCAGGCGGCGGTGGTCTTGTCGCGGGTGAACCAGGGCGTGTCGGTGAAGTTCCGCGCCGACCAGGTCTGCTGCCGGTCGTCGAGCCCGGGCTGGTTGAGCAGTTGGAAGCAGATGGCCGGCCCCCCCTCGTCGCGCGCCCGCAGTGCCAGCGCAGCCGCGAGCCCGCCGCCCGCACTGTGGCCGCCGACCGCGATGCGCGCCGGGTCGATGCCGAGTTCGGCGGCGTGCCCGGCGGTCCAGTCCAGTACGGCGTACGCGTCGTCCAGGGCGGCCGGGAACCGGTTCTCGGGTGACCGGCGGTAGTCCACGGAGACGACGACCGCGCCGGAGCCGTCCGCGAGCCGGGCGGCCCACGGGTGCTCGGTGTCCAGGTCGCCGAAGACGAAGCCGCCGCCGTGCAGCCAGACGATGGCCCCCGCCCCGGCCCCCGCGCCCGCCCCCGCCCCGGCCCCCGCGCCCTGCGGAGCCGTGTGCGGACGGTAGATCCGTACCGCCACGTCGGGCTCCGCCGGCACCGTACGGTCCTCGACGTCCATGCGCGAGGTGTCCGGCGCCGCACTCGCGGCGACCAGGGCCGCGACCGTCTTTCGGGTGGCCACGGGGTCGTTCAGGTCGGTCTGCGGCAGGAACGGGATGAATGCTTCGAGTTCGGGGTCCATGCCGACGATCCTCGCGGCCGCGCCCCGGGGCGGTCATCCGCCAACCGTCGCGCGTCCGGCGTCGATCGCGCACCGATCGGCGCCCCGCCCCGGTGTCCCGGCCTCCTATGGTTCTGCCATGGAGGCACTGGCCGTACGGCTGTCTGGACTGGATCCGTACGTCGACGGCGCGATGCGCATCGTCGCGTTCTACGACACCCTGATGCGTCGACGCGTCGACCTGCCGGCGCTCGCCCGGTCCTCGGCGGGCCTCGCCGAGTGCGTGACCGGGATCCGGCTGCACGGCACGGGGCGTGCGATCCGCATCGCGCCCGACGGCCGCCCGGCGGCAGCACCGCCGCCCGGTTCTCCGCAGCCACCCGCCTCCACCACGGCCCCGATCACGCTCGACGAGGAGGAGATCGGCACCGTCTGGCTGGAGCGCCCCGGCCCGCCCGGCCCCCTCGACGAGGTGCTCCTGGACCGGCTCGCCCTCGCCGCCGCTGCCGCGGCCGAACGGTACGGGCCCGCCGGCACCACCATGGCCGACCCCGCCCTCGTCGAGCTCGTGATCAGCCCCGACAGCGACGAGGCCGCCCGGGCGCGGGCGTTGCGGCTGCTGGGGTTCGCGGCCGCCGGCCCGCCGGTCCGGGCGGTCGCCGTGCGGTCGTCGGAGCTGCCGCTCGACCGGATCGGCGGGCTCGTCTGCCCGACCCGCCCGGTGAAGGCGGCGCCGCTGGGCGAGGTGGGGGTCGTCCTGGCCGCGGGGGTGGACCCGGCCCGGTTCCCGGAGGGCGTACGGGCGGGGATCGGCGCCGCGGACAGCCCGGACCGGTCCTGGTGCGAGGCCCGGACCGCCCTGCGGTTCACCACGGCGCGGCGGCCGGTCGTCCACTACGACGAGCTGGGCGCCCTGGCCCTGCTCGCCCGGATCCCGGAGGAGGCGGCGCGGGAGAACGCGGACGTCGCCGCGATCGCCCGGCTGGCCGGCGCCCCGGAGGACCTGGAGACCCTGGACGCGTACTGCACGGCGGGCTCGCTGCGCCAGGCCGCCGACGTCCTCCACCTGCACCACAGCAGCGTCGCCCGCCGCCTGGACCAGATCGCGAAGAGCCTCGGCATCGAGCTCACGGACCCGACGGGCCTGACCCGGGCCAGAATCGCCCTCACGACGTGGCGGCTCCTCACCGACTGAGAATCGGCCGGGCGACGCGGCCGCGGCGACCTCTATCAGGACGGATTGCGGGCGTCAAGACACGTTTTCCAGTGTCGTGACGCACTTCCGCTCACAAGGTTTATTTGAAGTACGCCCCACCGGGAAAGCCCGGAAGAGGCAGATACAAATAACCCTTTTGCACACCGAGTGGAGAATTCCCATGTTCGAGCGTTCCTGGACCCGTCGTATCGTTCTGGCCGGCGCCTCCGCGGCCCTGCTGGGCGGCGGCATCGCACTGCCCGCCACCGCCATGGCCGCCCCCACCACCACCCCGCAGCACGCCGTCACCTTCCTCCAGGACGACAGCGCGGACGGCATCGGCACCAGCGGTGACGCCACCGCCGAGAACACCACCGTCGGCGGTACGGCCACCACCGGCGCCGCCAACTCCGGCGTCGGCAACTGCGACGGCGGCTGCGACATCCGCACCGGCAACGCCCAGAGCGGCAACGCCAGCGCTGATGCCGTCAACCAGGGCGACTCGACCGCGGTGACCGGCGACGCCAGCGGCACCGGCGGCACGGTCACGAAGCAGGAGATCACGAAGCAGGAGATCAAGGAAAACCTGAAGGAACAGCTGAAGGCGAAGCTCGGCAAGTAACGGCCGACGCCCCTCCGCCCCCAGCCTTGAGCGCCCTGCGCCAGCCCCCGGGACCCCGTCCCGGGGCCCCCGGGACCCCGGGACCCCGTCCCGGGGGCTACTCAAGGCCACGCACCAAATCCCCCACACCGGCGCTACCAAAAAAAATGACCGCCGTCAAGCCACGCGTTCCAGTGGCGTGACGCACGTCCACCCACAGGGTTTATTTGAAGTACGCCCCACCGGGACCCCCGGAAAAGGGGCGGAATTATCAGAAGCCCTACCCATAACCCTCTCCCCATAACCCCTTTCCCATTACTCTTCCCGTACCGACTGGAGAATTCCGATGTTCGAGCGTTCCTGGACCCGTCGTATCGTTCTGGCCGGCGCCTCCGCGGCCCTGCTGGGCGGCGGCATCGCACTGCCCGCCACCGCCATGGCCGCCCCCACCACCACCCCGCAGCACGCCGTCACCTTCCTCCAGGACGACAGCGCGGACGGCATCGGCACCAGCGGTAGCGCGACCGCCGAGAACACCACCGTCGGCGGTACGGCCACCACCGGCGCCGCCAACTCCGGCGTCGGCAGCTGCAAGGGCAAGTGCACGATCGTGACCGGCAACGCCCAGAGCGGCAACGCCAGCGCCGACGCCATCAACCAGGGCGACGCGACCGCGGTGACCGGCGACGCCAGCGGCACCGGCGGCACGGTGTCCAAGCAGGTGCTGAAGAAGCAGCTCAAGGAGGAGCTGAAGGCGAAGCTCGGCAAGTGAGGGCCGACGGCCACCACCCGCCACACCGGATGCCGGAGAGGACCACCGCCTCTCCGGCATCCGCATGCCCGGGCGCGGTGCGCGAGCGTGTTGGGCACCGCCGCCCCGGGTCCGTCTTGTTACGCTGCGGCGAGCAAAGGATCCGCCGTATGAACTGCCCTCCGGCACGGCTGACCGGCCGCATCATCCGCCCCGACGATCCCGGGTACGCGCGCGCGAGCCTGGGCTGGGACCACCTCTTCGTCCGCTACCCCCTGGTCATCGTCTACGCCCAGGACACGCAGGACGTGGTCAACGCCCTCACGTGGGCGCGCCAGCACGACGTCGCGGTACGCGTGCGCAGCGGCGGCCACAGTCTGGAGGGCTGGTCGAACGTGGACAACGGCATCGTGATCGACGTCAGCGAGCTCACGTCCGTCCACGTCGACACCGCCACCCGCATCGCGACCGTCGGCGCCGGGCTCTCCCAGCTGGAAGCGGTGACCCTGCTCGCCGCGCAGGGTCTCGCCGTGACGACGGGCACGGAGGGCAGCGTCGGCCTGGCCGGTGCGACGCTCGGCGGCGGCTTCGGCTTCCTCACCCGCTACCTCGGCATGGCCTGCGACAGTCTGGTGGGTGCCGACGTCGTCGTCGCGTCCGGCACCGACCGCGCCGAGGTGGTCCGGGCGGACGAGGCAGAGAACCCGGACCTGCTGTGGGCGCTGCGCGGGGCGGGGAACGGCAACTTCGGGATCGTCACGTCCCTGACCTACGCGGTGGCCCCGCTGGCGGGCGTCGCCCACGTACAGGCCAGGTGGCGGGGGCTCGACGACCTGCCCGGGGTCTTCGACACGTGGCAGCGTACGGCGCCGTTCGCCGACGACCGCCTCGGTACGCAGATCGAGATCCACCGGGACGAGATCCTGCTCTTCGCCGTGCTCGTGGAGGGCACTCCGCAGGAGGCAGGGGAGTTGCTGGCCCCGGTCCTGTCGGTCGGCCGGCCCGCGGTCTCGGCGCAGGTCGGCAACTGGGGCGACATCTACGCCGGGTTCCAGGTCCCGACCGAGGACGATCCCGCGAACTGGAAGTTCGTCTCGCAGTTCGCCGTCGAGCCGTTCCCCGCGGAGGCCTTCGACCTGATCGCCTCGTTCATGCGGAGCGCGCCCACGCAGACCAGCAACTTCTTCACCCAGGCCTTCGGCGGCGCGGTCCGGAGGGTCCCCCGCGGCGGCTCGGCCTTCCCGCACCGTGACGCGCTGTTCTACGCCGAGCCCGGCGCCGGCTGGGGAACCCGCGGGCAGGCGGGCAGCGGCGATGCGCTCACCGCGCGGGCCCAGGCGTGGATCGCCGAGTTCGGCCAGGCACTGCGGCCGTACGTGAGCGGCGCGTACGCCAACGTCCCGAACATCGGCATGCAGAACTGGGAAACCGCCTACTGGGGACCCCACGTCGGCCGGCTGCGCGAGGTCAAGGCGCGGTACGACCCGCACAACGTGTTCACGTACGAGCAGAGCATCCCATCGGCGGCACGCCGGCCGGACGGCCGGGCCACCGGGCAGCCCAGCAGCCGGGCTACCGGGCAGCCGCCGGCGTGATGATGAAGGACTTCTCGTTTCAGGTGAAAACAGAACCTATCGCGCCAAAGCGGTGAAACACCCGGAATCGGGTGGGTAGGTGAGGGTTCGCCCCACCAGCATGTCCCTGGAGTTGTTGGTGTCAGCAGCATGGGAAGGGACGTTCATGGCCGACAGCAAGGCCGACAAGGCCAAGAAGGCCGCCGCGTCGATGGGGCTCGTGACCCCGATCGGCAAGGCGGCCGCCGCCCCGGAGGTGGCGCCCCCGGCCGACGAGGTGTGGCAGCTGCCGGGCGGCAGCGCGCGCGTGTACTACGGGCAGGGCCAGCAGGGCGTGGTCCGGCCGGTCGTCCTGGCCGACGGGTTCAACCTCGGGCCGACCGACTTCGACTGGCTGTGGGACCAACTGGAGAACGGCCGGTTCCCGTTCATCAGCCAGCTCCGGGCCCGGGGTCGCACGCTGGTCCTCGTCGGCTTCGACGAGCGCAGCGAGTCGATCCTCCGCAACGCCGAGACGGCGACCGCCGCGATCATGCGGACGATCGCCGAGCAGCTGGGCGACGCCCGGCTGCTCGCCGGCGGGTTCAGCATGGGCGGCATGGTCATGCGGTACGCGCTGGCGAAGATGGAAATGCAGCGCATGGACCACCGGGTCGGCGTCTACCTGTCGTTCGACACCCCGCACCGGGGGGCGTGGGTGCCGATCGGGCTCCAGGCGTTCGCGCACTACCTCGCCCAGGTCGACGACACGTACCTGCGGCAGATCGGCAGCCCGGCCGCGCAGCAGATGCTCTGGCGCTCCATGGACGGTGTGGACGCCACGCCGAAGGAGAGCCCGCTGCGCAAGGAGTTCAAGGAGCAGCTCCAGAAGGTCGGCGGGTGGCCCCGCATCCCGCGCCTGCTCGGCGTGTCGAGCGGGCGCGGCGACGGCCGGGGCAACGGCGTCCGGGCCGGGGAGAAGACGCTGAGCTGTTCCGGGCCGGTCTTCGACGGCACGTACTTCCTGGCCCAGTCGCAGGGCGACCCGGCCGAGGTGGCCGTACTGGACGGCATCCTCGGCGGGCCGCACACGATCACGACGCACGGCTTCCCCGAGCTGGACGGGGCGCCGGGCGGGATGCTGGAGTCGTTCGGCATCGTCGGTGACGCGCTCAAGGGGATCGGCGAGTCCATCGAGATGGCCCACCGGTCCGTGTGCTTCGTACCGTCCGTCAGCGCCGTCGCCGTCCGCGACCTGGACCGGCAGGACGACCTGTACGTGAACATCGACAACCTGCCCCCGGACGAGTCCGAGCTGGACGACTTCATGCTCTCCGAGGCGAACGACCCGCACGCCCTCATGACGCCCGAGCTCGGCGAGTGGGTCCTCGACCGGCTGCCCGACTGAGCGACCGTACGTACGGCAGCGCCGCAGGCCGGGCCGGGTCCGTCACACGGATCCGGCCGGGCCGGCGGCGGGCCCGGCCAGTTCGGCGATGAGCCGGCGGTAGGTCTCGAACGCCGGCTTGGGGCCGTAGTCGTCGCGCAGGAGTCCGAAGCGGTGGAAGAGGCCCTCACCGCTGCTGTCGGCGTCGCGCAGGGCGAAGAACGCGTAGCCGTCGACGGTGAGTGCGTCGGCGAGGGCGGCGACGGTCCGTACGACGGTCTCCAGGACGGCGGCCTGCCGCTGTTCGGGCCGGTCGGGGCCGGTGGGCCAGCCGTTCTCGCAGATGCGGATCGGGACGGTGTCCGGGATGCCGGCCGCGGGCAGGTGGGTGCGCCGGAAGGCGGTGAGGACCCCGGCGACCGCGTCCGCCAGCTGGTCGGCGGCGATGGGCCGGAAGACGTCGGGGAAGAAGTCCAGGCCGACGTAGTCCAGGCAGGCCAGGAAGCGTGCGTCGGCGCGGGCGCCCAGCTCGGACCAGAAGGTGTTACCGGGGTCGAAGGTCGGTACGGCGTTGAAGCCGACCGCCACGGGGTACCCCAGGGCCCGGGCCTCCTCCTTGGCCGCGACGACCCCTTCGACGAGCGCGTCGAGGACGCCCGGGGTGCTGCCGTCGAGGGTCGGGAGGTCGGCGTTGGGCTCCTCGCATATCTGGAGGGACGCCAGCTGCGGTCCGCGCGTCCGGACGGTCTCGCGGACGAACTCCAGCCACTCGTCCAGCCGCCCGGTCGGCTCACGGAACTGCAGGACGAGGTCCAGCTTGCGCCCGCGCCGCAGGTAGCGCTGCGGTTCGACGGGCGCCGCGGGCTCCGGCAGGTCCACGGTGGCCGCGAAGGAGTGGTAGGCGCGGACGGTGAGCGCAGCCGCGTCGCCCTGCAGCGCGTCGAGTGCGTCGGTGATGCGGTGCGGCTCGTCCGGGCGGACCGGGTGAACGATGCCCTGGTCGTCGCCGAGGACCGCGCCGGGGTAGATGCCGAAGGCCAGAGCCATGGCCGTCCCACCTCCAAAAATCTTGGTGTCACTCCAACTTTGCGGTGACACTATCATTCAGGTGTGGGCCTCAGAGAGATCAAGAAGCAGCAGACCCGCACGGCGATCGCCGATGCGGCACTGGGACTGTTCCTGGAACACGGCTTCGACCGGGTCACGGTCGCCGACGTGGCACGGCACGCGGGGGTGTCCACGAACACCGTGTTCAACTACTTCCCCGCCAAGGAAGACCTCTTCTTCGACCGCCAGGCCGAGGCCGAAGGCCATCTCGCCGCGCTGGTACGCGACCGCGCCCCGGGCACCTGCCCGGTGGAGACCGTCCGCGACGCCCTGCTGGCCGCCCTGGAGGACAGCGAGCCGATGCTCGGACTCCAACCGGGCGCGGCCGGGTTCTGGCGGGTCGTCCTGGACAGCCCCGCGCTGCGCGCCCGTGAACGGGAGATCGGCGAGAACGCCGAGGCGGCGCTGGCCACGGCCCTGACCGAACACCCGCCGCCCCCGGCCGTCGCCCCGGTCCCCGCAGCGCTCCTGGCGGGCGCCGTCGCCGGCACGTACCGGGCGGCCCTGCGCGAGATCCGACGGGCCGTCATGTCCGGTGAGTCCCCGGCCCACGTACGCGACACGATCACCCCGGCGGCCCACAGCGCCTTCACCGCCCTCTGCCACGGCCTGCACGCGGGCTAGGCTCGCGGCACCAGGGGTGTCCGGCGGATCATTGCCCCACGGTAGGTGAGCCTTGGGCAAGGATCCGCCGGCACACAACTGGCGACTGGTCGTCAGGTCATCGTGAACTTGGCAACGTACTCGTCGAAGGGCTCGATGCCGACTTCCGCACGGAGTTCGTTCATGCGCTCGGGCTCTTCGCAAGGCCACGGAACCGGTGACCCGTCCTTCACGCCGGCGATCTGAGTGCCGTAGACCTGCTTGCGGCCCTCATTGACCAGCGTGCGGTCGCGCAGAAAGGCCAGCTGGCGTGGGCTGGCCGAGCCGGCCGACACTGCCTGCTCCATCATCTGGAGGGCGCGCCGCTGGACGTCGAGCTGCCGGTCGGCGTGCTGGGCGATCAGCCACGCCGCGCGGGCGGCTTCCTCGCCGACCAGTTCTGCAGTCGGCCAGCCGTATTGATCCATGATTTCGCCGAGTCGGTCGCCGTGCCGTGCGGTCAGCCAGCGCCACGCCAACTGCTCGGCCGGGTCCTCGCTGTTCGCGCGGACTGCGGACTGGTGATCTGCCACGGCCATGTCGGTGAGTTCCACCGCCAGCGCGGTAACGTCGTGCGCCACTCTCGACTCCCTGGTTACGTCGGTGCGTTGTGCTCGTCGATGGCAACCCTAAAGGCGTAAATCGGGCGTAAAGATCATTCCGGAGAACGGTGACAGGAACCTCTTCGCACCCGGATAATGGATCTATGCCCGGAGCCAGAGCCGGATCGCTGCGAGGGTCACGGTGCCCCGGAAGACGTAGGCACGCTTGTCGAATCTCGTGGCCACAGCCCGGAAGTTCTTGAGGGCGTTGATCGCCCGCTCCACTTCGTTCCTGCGCCTGTAGACCGTCCGTCGAAGCCGGTGGGTCGCCCGCCATGGCTCCCGCGGCGCTTGCGGTTGGCCCGCTGACTCTTCGGCTCGAGGATGGTGTGCTCGCTCTGCCGTCGCCGCAGGTAGCGGCGGTTACGGCGGGAGGAGTACGCCTTATCGCCGCCGAGATGGTCCGGCCGGGTGCGCGGGCGTCCTCCGCCGATTCGGCCGACCCGGATGCGTTCCATGACGGGGATGAGCTGCGGGGCATCGCCCCACTGGCCCGGGGTGATCAGCAGCGCCAGCGGCCGGCGTCCGTCTTCACCCGCTAGGTGGATCTTGCATGCCAGGCCGCCCCGGGAACCTCCCAGCCCCTCGTCGGGGCGGTGCCGCCGGGGCGTTTGTCTTTTCCCGGCACCCGCGAGGATCTCCTGCGCGCTCCGGCCGCTACGGCCCTCCGCGTCCGCGTCGGCCACGACGGCCGCGAAGACCTTGTCCCACGTGCCATCCGCCGACCAGCGTCTATGCCTCTCGTACACGGTCTTCCACTTGCCGAAACGCGCAGGCAGATCCCGCCACGGCCCCCCGGTGCGTTGCCGGAAAAGTATCCCGTTTATCACCCTGCGATGACTGACCCAACGTCCGCCTCGCTGACCGGACATCGGCAGATAGGGGCACAGCGGCGCCCATTCCGAATGTCAGATCCCCCCGCCCCATGCCCATGCCCATGCCCATGCCCATGCCCATGCCCATGCCCATGCCAACGAGCCGAAGCCGGAGCGGTCACATGATGCGCCGGACAGGACCTAGGAGTGTCCTGAAGATCTTGAAATCGCGCCCGACTTGCGCCGCTTTAGGACGATCGACATTTGCTGGCAATCCAGGGTGAGCCGGGCGGTCAGAGCAAGATCTTCAGCGGACTCCTATGCTCGTGGCATGGGCACGGGCAGCGTGGACTTCAGGGACCTGGAACGGGCGGTCTCCGTCATGTGCGGGGTGCTCGCCCCGCACGTCGACGCGGACTGGTCGGTGCGGGCGGGGCCCTTGGAGTGGGACTGCCGGGCGACCGCCGCCCACGTGGCCCACGATCTGCTGGCGTACGCGGGGCAGGTGGCGGCCCGACCCGCGGACGCATACCTCCCCTTCGACCTGGTCGTCCACGCGGAAGCGGAGCCGCGCGCGGTGCTGGGCGTGGTCCGCGCCTGCGCCGGCCTGCTCGCCACCGCCCTGGCGGCGGCCGACCCGCGGATGCGGGCCTGGCACTGGGGGCCGTGCGACACGACGGGCTTCGCCGCGATGGGCGTCGCCGAGATCCTGCTGCACACCCACGACATCACCCAGGGCCTGGGGATTTCGTGGCTACCGCCGGCCCGGCTGAGCACCGCGGTCCTGCAACGCCTCTTCCCGGACGCGCCGCCGGGCGACCCGGCCCGGGTCCTGCTGTGGTGCACGGGGCGGGGCGAACTCGAAGGCAGGCCCCGCCTCACCTCGTGGAGCTGGCGGGCGGCCGTACCCGGCTGACGGCAGCCCTGCCGTCAGCCCCGGGTAGGCCCGCCGGGCAGGGGCGGTTCCGGGTAGGGCACGATCACGGCCGACGGATCGTCCGCGCAGCCGACGGTGGCCGCGCTCCGGTAGAAGACGTTCTCGAACTCGACGTCCCGCTCCAGCAACAGGGCGGTCCGGGCAGCCTCACCCATCGGCGGCCGGTGCTGAGCGACCCGGTATCCCGTCTCGATGACCTCGTCGAACGGCCTGCTGTGGCGGACGACGGCGAACCCGTCGCCGTCGCCGCCCCACTCGCCGCCGACCTGCCAGGTGTACTGGAGCTTCAGCACCCCGGCCTCCGGACAGTGCCAGCGGAACCGGGCGACGGCCAGCTCACCGCTGACGCTGTCGAACCGGCTCCAGCCGCGGCCGTCCCCGAGGAAGACGACGCCGCTCGCCTCCATCACACCCACCGCGGACCCGAACCAGGCCCCGACCAGACGTTCGTCAAAGAATTTCACGTTCAACACGCCCCCTCTTCGAGGCGATCCTAGGCAGCCGCACAGCAAACAGGCCCCGGCCTCCCTGAGGAGGACGGGGCCTTAGTCGAGCGCTGGGCAGGCCTTGCACCTGCATCCCCCCACAGGAAGTGGGGTGCCTTTCCTTGGACCACCAACGCCAGTCCCACCGCCACTTGTCATGGCCGCGAGCTCAAGATCAAGCATACGGCATCCGAACGACCGTACTCACCACTCGCCATCGAGCCGACGGCCTGACCGCGGCGAACGCACCCGCTCAGGCGAGACCGCGCCGCGCGCGCTCGGCGTCGATGAGTTGCTCGGTGAGCGCCTCCGGATCCACGGTGAACTCGGGCTCCGAGAGGTCGTCGTAGTCGTCCGCGCCGAGGCGCACGCCCAACTCGGCGAGCCGACCGGCCAACAAGGCGAACCCGGTGCGCGGGTCGGGCTCGCCGGCATATCGGACCTGGTCGGCGGCACAGGCCTCGGCCAGGCTGCTGCCGGCCATGCCCGACAGCGTGAACTCGGTGTCGAGCCCGACGACGACGAAAGGGCGGTCCGCCGGTTCGTCGGGGTGCACCCAGTAGCCGATCCAGCCCTCGTCCCGCTCCGCGACGATCTGCACGTACTCGGCCAGCACCACGAGCGCGGCGTTGACGGCCTGCATCTCGGGGTCGGCGAGTTCGGCTTCGCTGAGGTAGCCGGTGTCCAGGAGCGGCTGGAGCCGGCCCGCCTCGAGGAAGGTGATGTCGAGGAGTTCGCGGAAGTCGGCGCGGTCCTCCCACTGCGCCACCAGCATGGTCTGCAGGTCGTCGGGGATCGGACGGCCCCCCAGACGCTCGCGGGAGAACTCTGCGAGCCGCTCTTCGAACATGTCCCCTCTTCACTGATCGACGGTTCAGCCGACCCTAACGGCTCCCTCCGACAACGGACCGCCCCCACCGTCGGGCGGCGGCGGGGACCCACCCCCGGGAGCCGACCGCCCCCACCACGCACGCGACCGCCATCAGGACGAACATCGCCGCGAGTGCAGCACGGGACCGCCCGGGGTGCAGGATCACGGCCCACGGTTCGGGAAAGCGCCCGTTCCAGCCGGCGACCCCCACGACGATCGGCATCCCGCTCATACAGGGCCCGGCGACGCGCGGTCCGACGCACGCCCCCAGGAGCACGGCCGCCGCGAGGTAGAAGGTGATGTTCCGGCCGACGACGAGGGCGATGTCGTCATCGGCCAGCAGATAGGCGCTGCCGCTGACCACCAGGGCGGTCCCGGCAAGGCCCGCGGCCAGGGCGGTGTCCCAGCGGTGGACGGGCCGGAGGGCGGCGGCCTCGACTCCCACGTCAGTCCTTCCGGTGCCGTTCAGCCAGAGCACGGCGGGCACCACCGCCACGAGCGCACCGAGCAGGAATTGACCGCCGATACCCACAAGAACAGGAAGCGGCAGCGCGGTACGCCCAAGGGCGATCCCGAGAAGAGCACTGAGGACCGTCGCCGAAACGATCACACCAGCATTGCGGGACTTGAGCCACCAGATCACCGGGCAGCTCCCGGGATCTTGCGGTCCGGGCGTCCTGTACAGCCGGACAGGGCCTGCCGGTACTGCTCGTACCAGGCCAGTTGCACGGCGTGCGGCTGGGCGAGGACCTGCCGGACGAGGTCCACGTCCTCGGCGGTGGAGCGGTCGGGCTCCGCGTCGGGCAGGACGCCGGTCGCCTTGGCGGTGAGCCACACCTGGAGCGTCGACCGATCCCGTATGGCGGGGTACTGGCGCGTGGTCCGCGCACAGTCGGGCACGGGCGGCATCAGCACGCCCGCCAGCCTGTGCCCCGTGTCCGTACCCCTCACGACGCCGTTCGTGCCGAACGCGGCCTGCCCCTCCCGGGGTGCGGCGCTCAGCGTGTCGGCGACCGGAACCCCGGCCTCCGCGAGGCGGGCCGTGTGGCTGCGGACGAGGCGCACCACCCCGCCGCGGTCGGGGGTCTCGGGCCACAGGCACACGGTGGGACGCCCGTCGGTGTCGCAGACGAGGTCCGAAGGGTCGCGGGCCAGCACGGGGTTGTAGTCGAGGTCGTGCACGAGCCAGACGGCCACCGCAGCAGCAACCGCAGCAGCGGCAACGGCAAGTACCCGCGCCGCCTTGAAAAACGGGTGCACCACCAAACCTGCCGCCACACACAGTCCTCCGGCAAGGACGAACGGCGCCCATACGGCCGCCGGATCGATCACCTGGCCCGGG
The DNA here is from genome assembly GCF_055564695.1 of Streptomyces sp. NPDC029014. Classification (NCBI taxonomy): domain Bacteria; kingdom Bacillati; phylum Actinomycetota; class Actinomycetes; order Kitasatosporales; family Streptomycetaceae; genus Streptomyces; species Streptomyces sp. NPDC029014. Next base: position 4,880 of record NZ_JBVHVT010000042.1, on the reverse strand, counting down.
TCACAACAGGATTCGTACGCCTGGGCGACGAGGTGGCGCGGCCAGGGCGGGTCGAAAGAGCCGGGATACGCAACCGCGCAGAACCCGACGACCATCGCGACCGGTGCGGCGGCCAGACCCGGCAGGACCCGCCCGAGCAGATACCCGAGCAGGCTCGCCGCGGCCAGCACGGCTGCGTACGCGCCCACCATGCCCGCGTGCGCGGGCGCGGGCAGCGCTCCGGCCGCCCGGGAGGTGACGATCAGTGCGGCGGCGAGTCCCACCACACCCATGCCCCACACGGGCAGGAGCACGCCGAGCGCGATCGCGAGCGGCGAGCGGACGGGCGCCTGGTCCAGGACGCGTCCGCGGAGCAGACGTGCGGCCTCCCAGGCGCCGGCCGCCGAGCAGGCCGCTGCTGCGGGTGCCAGGGCGTACGAGGCGGGCCCGACCACCGAGGGCCCGTAACCCGCCACAACAGAAGCGGCCATTCCATCACCGAGGAGCACGACGACGTGAAAGAGCAGGAACGGCAGCAACGCCACGGCCGACGAGGTCCGCAGCAGGGTACGCAGGCGCACTGCTCACACCTCCCGCTCGACGAGCCGGGCGTACGCGGCCTCGGCCCGGGCGACCCCGGAGGGAGAGCCGGGGGCGATGGCGTGGAACTCCTGCGGACTCCCCCGGAAGCGGACGGTGCCCCTGTCGAGGACGACGACCTGCTGGTACAGATCGGCGAGGTCCTCCGTCTGGTGGGTGGAGACCACGATCTGCACGGTGGCGGACAACTCGGCCACGAGTTCGCGGAACATCTGCCGCTGCGTGGGGTCGAGACCGGCGGTCGGCTCGTCCATCAGGATCAGCTCGCTGCGGTGGACGAGCGCCCCGGCGATGCCGATGCGGCGCAGCTGGCCCCCGCTGACCCGGTGGCTCTTGCGGTCGGCGAGCGCGCTCAGACCGACCCGGTCGACGGCGGCTGCGGACGCCTCCCACGCCTCGGAGCGCCTGAGGCCCTTGAGCCAGCCCGCGTACGCGACCTGTTCGCGCACGGTCAGCCCCGGTACGGGGGTGACCTGCTGCGGGATCCACGCCACCTTGCGCCGATAGGCGGCGAGCGACCGGCGCTCGGCCCGGATCCGGCCGAGCCCGACCGTGCCGGAGCCGGGGCGGAGCTGTGAGGCCGCGATCCCCAGGAGCGTCGACTTCCCGGCGCCGTTGGGCCCGAGAAGAACAGCGGCCGGAGCATCGAGAACCAGCCCGAAGTCGGAGAACACAACCTGCCGGCCGTACCGGAAGGAGACCCCTTCGAGAACGAGAGCCATGGCGCTACCCGCTACCACCGCCCTGCAACTCGGCACCGCCCACGGCCCTGCCGCTCACTGTCCACGATCCCGTCCCCTTTCCCCCGAGGCGGCGCACGGAGGCAGAGGCACACGGGCCCTCCCCCCAGAGGCCGCAAGAACGTTTCGAACGCTAACGCCGGAAGATCCCACTCCACCGCAATGGCAACCGGTTTGGCCGAAATCTGCCGTGCCCACAACCACCGCACACAGCCGCGGGCCTGCTGCTCTGGCGAGGGCCGTTCCTGCCCCTCGTACCCCCTGGCCGTCCTTCGGGGGCTTCCCGGCAGCTCTTTGGCATTCCGGGGCGGGCCGGGCAGTCAAGGGTGGCCGGAGGCCATCGCGCAGCGACGCGACGACGAAGGAGGAGCGCCCTTGACCGGCCGGCCCGCGCCGGAAGGACAATGGGCTGCCGGGAAGCCCCCGAACACACTCCCGACCCCGCCCGACACCCGTCCCGTTCCGGACACTTGTCGCAGATTCGCCGGTGCGGTGCGCTCGGCGCGGCCGCTAGCATGTCACCCTCTGGATGACATTCCTGACGTCAACAAAAAGGTGACGCCGATGCCCCAAGCGCAGGACACCCCGGACTCGGGGGCGGGGCCGGCCTCGTTCCTGGCCGCCGCCGCGGCCCTCGGCATGATGGACTCCGCCGCCCGTACCGCCCGCCTCGCACCGCCCGACGGCGCCGACCGGGGCGACCGGGGCGACCGGGGCGACCGGGGCGACCGGCAACAAGCCCTGGCCGCGCTGCTGCTCCTGCGTCGCGTGCGCGAGGAACTCGCCGGCTGGGAGACCGGGTTGATCGAGACCGCCCGCACCGCCGGCGCCACCTGGGCGGATCTCGCCGGGCCCCTCGGGGTGGCCAGCCGTCAGGCCGCCGAGCGGCGGTACCTGCGCCTGCGGCCCGACGCCGCCGCCGGGACCACCGCCGGCAGCACCGGCGAGCAGCGCGTCCGGGCTGCCCGCGACCAGCGCGCCGCGGACCGCGCCGTCACCGCCTGGGCCCGCGACAACGCGGCCGACCTGCGCCGGCTGGCCGGGCAGATCGGCGCCCTGGACGACCTCGCCGCCGGTGCTTCCCCCGCCATAGCCCGCCTTCTGGACGCCCTCGGGGACGGCGACCCCGCCCGGCTCCTCGCCCCGCTCGCCGCGACGCGCCCGCACCTCGCGGCCGGCCACCCGGCGATCGCCGACCGCCTGGACCGGCTCGCGTCACGCACGGCCCGCCTGCGCGCGGACCATCGCACCGACCGGCAGCTCGGCGTCCGGCACACGCCCTGACGGCAGCTCAGCGCTTGTAGCTCAGCAGCCAGCGCGCCCGGACGCCCACACCCGAACGCCCAGACGTACGCCCGCCCAGCCGGCGGCGCACGACGTGGCCCCACCCGACCAACATCACCACCATCACCGTTTTTCGTTCTCGAAGGAGAGACCCACGTGGGTAGCAGTACCGAGACGCTGGAGTTCCAGGCCGAGACCCGTCAGTTGCTGCAGCTGGTGATCCACTCGATCTACTCGAACAAGGACATCTTCCTGCGCGAGCTGATCTCCAACGCCTCCGATGCACTGGACAAGCTCCGCCTGGAGTCGCTGACCGACTCCACCCTCGACGTCGACACCGCCGACCTGCACATCACCCTCGACGTCGACAAGGACGCCCGTACGCTCACCGTCCGCGACAACGGCATCGGCATGAGCCGGGACGAGATCGTGGAACTGATCGGCACGATCGCCAAGTCCGGCACCGCGCGCCTGCTGGAGAAGATCAAGGACGCCAAGGACGCCGCCGCGGCGCAGAGCCTGATCGGCCAGTTCGGCGTGGGGTTCTACTCGGCGTTCATGGTCGCCGACAAGGTCACCCTGCGCACCCGGCGGGCCGGCACCGCCGAGGGCACGCAGTGGGAGTCCGACGGCGAGGGCACGTACACCATCCAGGCCGTGGACGACCTGCCGGTCGGCACTTCGGTCACGCTCCACCTCAAGCCCGTCGACAGCGAGGACGGGCTGGCCGACTACCTGGCCGCCTGGAAGATCCGCCAGATCGTCAAGCAGTACTCGGACTTCATCCGCTGGCCGATCAAGATGGCCGCGGAGCCGAGCACAGACGCCGACTCCGAAACCGGCGACACCGACGGCAACACCCACGCCGAAACCGCCCCCCACATGGACACCCTCAACTCCATGAAGGCGCTGTGGGCCCGCCAGCGCAGCGAGGTGTCCGAGTCCGAGTACAACGAGTTCTACAAGCAGATCAGCCACGACTGGCTCGACCCGGCCGAGACCATCCACATGCGCGCCGAGGGCACCTTCGAGTACGAGGCGCTGCTGTTCATCCCGTCGCAGGCGCCGTTCGACCTGTTCTCCCGCGAGACCAAGCGCGGCGTGCAGCTGTACGTCAAGCGGGTGTTCATCATGGACGACTGCGAAGCGCTGATGCCGAACTACCTGCGCTTCGTCAAGGGGGTCGTGGACGCCCACGACCTGTCCCTGAACATCTCCCGCGAGATCCTCCAGCACGACCGGCAGATCCAGGGCGTGCGCCGACGCCTGGTGAAGAAGGTCCTCGGCGCGCTCAAGAGCGTCCAGGCGGGCGACGACGCCGAGCGCTACGCGAAGCTGTGGGGGCAGTTCGGCCGGGTCCTCAAGGAAGGCCTCCTCGAGGACGCCGACAACACCGAGGCGCTGTTGGCGCTGGTGTCGGCCGAGTCGACGCACGACGCGGAGAAGACGACCAGCCTGCGCGAGTACGTCGAGCGCATGAAGGACGGCCAGGACGCGATCTACTACCTGACCGGCGAGACCCGCGCGACGGTGGAGAACTCCCCGCACATGGAGGCCTTCGCCGCCAAGGGGTACGAGGTCCTGATCCTCACCGACCCGATCGACGAGGTCTGGGTCGAGCAGGTCCCGGGCTTCGACGGTCACCGGTTCCAGTCGATCGCCAAGGGCCAGGTCGACCTGGACGAGGACGCCGATGCCGACGCCGACGGCGCCGGCGACAGCGACGGCCAGGAAGCCGCCTCCGCCAAGGCCAAGCGCGAGAAGGACTTCGCCGCCCTGTTGCCGTGGATGACGACGACACTGTCCGAGCACGTGAAGCAGGTCCGGCTGTCGTCGCGGCTGACGACGTCGGCGGCGTGCATCGTGGGCGACGCCCACGACATGACGCCGACCCTGGAGAAGATGTACCGGGCCATGGGCCAGCAGATGCCGCCCGTCAAGCGGATCCTGGAGCTCAACCCCGCCCACCCGCTGGTCACCGCCCTGCGTACGGCCCACGAGGCCAACGCGGAGGACCCGGCCCTCACGGAGATCACCGAGCTCGTGTACGGCAGCGCGCTGCTCGCCGAAGGCGGCGACCTGCCCGACCCGGCCCGCTTCACGCGGCTGCTCACGAGCCGCCTGACGCACACGCTGTAGACGCCGGCCACCGGGCGCCGGCTGGTCGGCCGCTCGGCCGCCGGGGGGGGGGGGGGGGGGGGGGGGGGGGGGGGGGGGGGGGGGGAGGAGAAAGAGGGGAGGGAGAGAGGAAAAAGAGAAAAAAAACAAAAAAACACA
>NZ_JBVHVT010000041.1:52266-74226 GCF_055564695.1 Streptomyces sp. NPDC029014 | reverse complement strand
GGAAGCCCCGCCCCCCCCAAGGTCCTGTTGGGGGGGGGGGGCCCCCCCAACCCCCCCCGTCCTGCCTTGGGGAAAAACGACGGTGTCCCGTGCCCCCCCCCCCCCCCCCCCCCACCGGCCGTTCCAGCGGGACCTAGCAGCCGAGCAGGCGGCTGCCGAGGTAGGCCTGGATCTGGTCCAGGGAGACGCGCTCCTGCTTCATGGTGTCGCGCTCGCGCACGGTCACCGCGTTGTCGTCCAGGGTGTCGAAGTCGACGGTGACGCAGAACGGCGTACCGATCTCGTCCTGGCGGCGGTAGCGGCGGCCGATGGCGCCCGCGTCGTCGAACTCGATGTTCCAGTGCTTGCGCAGATCGGCGGCGAGGCCCTTGGCCTTCGGCGACAGCTGCGCGTTGCGGGACAGCGGCAGGACGGCGACCTTGATCGGGGCCAGGCGCGGGTCGAGGCGCATGACGGTGCGCTTCTCCATGACGCCCTTGGCGTTCGGGGCCTCGTCCTCGTTGTACGCGTCGAGCATGAAGGCGAGCATGGCGCGGTTGACGCCGGCCGCCGGCTCGATCACGTACGGGGTGTAGCGCTCACCGGCGTCCTGGTCGAAGAAGGTGAGGTCCTGGCCGGAGGCCGCGGAGTGCGCCTTCAGGTCGTAGTCCGTGCGGTTGGCGACGCCCTCCAGCTCGGAGAACTCGCTGCCGCCGAAGTTGAAGCGGTACTCGATGTCGGCGGTGCGCTTCGAGTAGTGGGAGAGCTTCTCCTTCGGGTGCTCGTACCAGCGGATGTTCTCCTCACGGATGCCCAGGTCGCGGTACCAGTTCCACCGCTCCTGCATCCAGTACTCCTGCCACTGCTCGTCCTCGCCCGGCTTGACGAAGAACTCCATCTCCATCTGCTCGAACTCGCGGGTGCGGAAGATGAAGTTGCCGGGCGTGATCTCGTTGCGGAAGGACTTGCCCATCTGCGCGATGCCGAACGGCGGCTTCTTGCGCGAGGAGGTCTGCACGACGGCGAAGTTGGTGAAGATGCCCTGGGCGGTCTCGGGGCGCAGGTACGCCTTGGAGCCGGTGTCCTGGGTCGGGCCGAGGTGGGTCTCCAGCATGCCGGAGAACTGCTTCGGCTCGGTGAACTGGCCCTTCACACCGCAGTGCGGGCAGTTGATGTCGGCCAGACCGTTCTCGGGGAGGCGGCCGTGCTTGGCCTCGTACGCCTCTTCCAGGTGGTCGGCGCGGTGGCGCTTGTGGCAGGCGGTGCACTCGGTCAGCGGGTCCGAGAAGGTGGCGACGTGGCCCGAGGCCACCCAGACCTCGGGGGCCAGGATCACGGAGGAGTCGATGCCGACGACGTCCTCACGGCCGGTGACCATCGCCTTCCACCACTGGCGCTTGATGTTCTCCTTGAGCTCAACACCAAGCGGACCGTAGTCCCAGGCAGCCCTGGAGCCACCGTAGATCTCACTGCACGGGTACACGAAGCCACGGCGCTTGCTCAGGCTGACGATGGTTTCGATCTTGTCGGCGGCCACGGTGCTCTCTTCATGACGAGGACGAACGCGAATGCCTCAGGGTAGCGGCGCCCGCACCCTCCCTTTCAAATCGGTATCCCCTTTCACGGTCCGCCCCACCCCCACGACCAGCGTTTTTGACAACGGTTTCCATCCTTGATGAAAATGGATGTCATGAACGCACGACGCCTCATACCCTCCGCCGCCCTCGCCGGAGCCGTCGCCCTCGCCGCCACGGCCCTCACCGGCTGCTCCGGAGCAGCCGCCTCGGGCGCCGGCAAGGACGGCAGGCTCGCCGTGACGGCGTCGTTCTACCCGATGCAGTTCCTCGCCGAGCAGATAGGCGGGGACCGCGTGGCCGTCACCTCCCTGACCAAGCCGGGCGTGGAGCCGCACGACCTGGAGATCACGCCCAAGCAGACCGGCCGGCTCGGCCAGTCCGACGTGGTCGTCTACCTCAAGGGCCTCCAGCCCGCCGTCGACGAGGCCGTCGCCCAGTCCGGCGTGAAGACCGTCGTCGACGCCGCCGCCCTCACCGAGCTGGAGGCCCACGGCCCCTCCGGCCACGACCACGCCCACGACGACGCCCACGCCCACGCCCACGAGGGCGAGGAGGGCCACGCCGAGGGGCACGCCCACGACCACGGCGAGTCCGGAGCCGACCCGCACCTCTGGCTCGACCCGGCGAAGTACGCCGAGGTCGCCAAGGGCGTCGGCGCTGCCCTGGAGAAGGCCGACCCCGACCACGCCGCGGACTACCGGAAGAACACCGACGAGCTGGTCGGCGAACTCACCGCGCTCGACGCGGAGTTCAAGAACGGCCTGCAGAACACCGCCTCCCGGACCTTCATCACCACCCACGCCGCCTTCGGCTACCTCGCCGAGCGCTACGGCCTCGACCAGGAGGGCATCTCCGGCGTCGACCCCGAGTCCGAGCCGAGCCCCGCCCGGATGAAGGAACTCCAGGAACTGGCGAAGAAGGAGAATGTCTCCACCGTGTTCTTCGAGACCCTGGCCAGCGACAAGACGGCCAAGAGCCTCGCCACCGACACGGGCCTGAAGACCGACGTCCTCGACCCGCTCGAGGGAATCACCGATCAGTCCCAGGGCGCTGACTACTTCGAGGTCATGCGGTCCAACCTCAAGAACCTGCAGAAGGCGCTCGGGAGCAAGTGATGGCAGTAACGGAGGCGCGTGCCATGGAATCCCAGCCCACGGAGGCAGCGGACCAGCCCGTCATATCCCTGCGCGGGGCCGTCGCCTCGCTCGGCTCGCGCCCCGTCCTGCGCGGGGTGGACCTCACCGTCCGGCGCGGCGAGGTCGTCGCCCTGCTCGGCGCCAACGGCTCCGGCAAGTCCACGGCCGTGCGCGCCGTCGTCGGCCAGGTGCCCCTGTCGGGGGGTGAGCTGTCACTGTTCGGCACGGACTTCAAGCGCTTCCGCGACTGGTCGCGCATCGGCTACGTCCCGCAGCGGACGACCGCCGCCAGCGGCGTCCCGGCCACCGTCCGCGAGGTCGTCTCCGCCGGCCGCCTCGCCCGGTCCCGGTTCGGCATCCTGCGCAAGGCCGACAAGGCCGCCGTCGAGCGGGCCCTGTCCCTGGTCGACATGGACGCGTACGCACAGTCCTCCGTGAACGCCCTCTCCGGCGGCCAGCACCAGCGTGTGCTCATCGCCCGGGCGCTCGCCGTCGAACCCGAACTGCTGATCATGGACGAGCCGATGGCCGGCGTCGACCTCGCCAACCAGGAGGTCCTCGCGGCCGCCCTGCGCGAGCAGGTCGCGGCCGGCTCGACCGTCCTGCTCGTCCTGCACGAGCTGGGCCCGCTGGAGCCGCTGATCGACCGCGCCGTCGTCCTGCGCGACGGCTGCGTCGTCCACGACGGACCGCCCCCCGAGGCCGTGGGCCAGCACGCCCTGCCCGGCCACGACCACGTACACCCCCACGCGGCGCACGACGCCGAGCCCCTGCGGACGGGACTGCTGAGCTGATGGAACTCCTCACCTTCGCCTTCATGCAGCGGGCGCTGCTCGCGGCCGTCCTGGTCGGCCTCACCGCGCCCGCCATCGGTACGTACCTCGTCCAGCGCCGCCAGGCGGTCATGGGCGACGGCATCGGGCACGTGGCCATGACCGGTGTCGCGCTCGGGTTCCTGCTGAACGCCAGCCCGGTGTGGATGGCCACCCTCGTCGCCGTCATCGGCGCGGTCGGCATGGAGCTCATCCGCTCCCGCGGCAGGACGAGCGGCGACATCGCGCTCGCCATGCTGTTCTACGGCGGCCTCGCCGGCGGCGTCATGATCATCAACTTGGCTCCGGGCGGCTCCACCGCCAATCTGACCAGCTACCTCTTCGGCTCCATCACCACCGTCTCCGCCGAGGACGTCACCGCCGTCGTGGTCCTCGCGGCCTTCGTGGTCGCCGTGACCCTGGGCCTGCGGCGGCAGCTGTTCGCCGTCTGCCAGGACGAGGAGTTCGCGCGGGTCACCGGCCTGCCGGTGCGCCTGCTGAACCTGCTCATCGCGGTCACCGCCGCCGTCACCGTCACCGTGGCCATGCGGATCGTCGGCCTGCTGCTGGTCAGCGCCATGATGGTGATCCCGGTCGCGGCCGCCCAGCGGATCACCCGCGGCTTCACCGCCACGCTGGCGACGGCCATGGCCATCGGCGTGCTCGTGTCCCTGTCCGGGACCGTGGCCACGTACTACATCGACGCCCCCTCCGGCGGCACCATCGTGCTGCTCGCCATCGGCGTCTTCATGGTGATGACCGCGCTGTCCGCGCCGCTGGCCCGGCGCAGGGCGAACGCCGCCCGCGCCGCCGAGGCGGTCTGCACCCGGGACGATGTGAAGGTCGACGTGACGGTCTAGGACGGCCGGGGAGGGACCGCCGCCTGGCACAATGGGCGCGAGGCCGACACGAGGAGGAACCGGTGGCGACTGCGCCTGGCGAGACGAATACCGCGCCAGTACGAGGACGATCCACCCGGCAGCGGGCAGCCGTCGCGGCGGCGCTGGACGAGGTGGACGAGTTCCGCAGCGCCCAGGAGCTGCACGACATGCTCAAGCACCGCGGCGACTCCGTGGGCCTGACCACGGTCTACCGGACCCTCCAGTCCCTCGCCGACGCCGGTGAGGTCGACGTGCTGCGCACCAGCGACGGCGAGTCCGTCTACCGGCGCTGCTCCACCGGGGACCACCACCACCACCTGGTCTGCCGCGGCTGCGGCAAGGCCGTCGAGGTCGAGGGCCCGGCCGTGGAGAAGTGGGCGGAGTCCATCGCCGCCGAGCACGGCTTCGTGAACGTCGCCCACACGGTGGAGATCTTCGGCACCTGCGCCGACTGCGCGGCCGCGGCGGCCTCCTGAGCACTCCCCGCCCGACCTGCGGGCCGGTGCTGCGACCGGAAGGATCACCGCCCCGCCGCCGATGCCCGGCACGGCACTAGAGGCGGCGCAGGCGGCCGTCCAGGAGCGTCCGCAGCCGGTCCACGTCCCCCGGCTCCCGGACCCCGCGCTTGGGGATCACCGTCATGGCCGCCGCCCCCTTCGCGATGTCCAGCAGGACGAAGGTGTCGGCGGTCTCCGCGTACGCGGGCTGCGCACCCCACTCCAGCCGGGTCGAGGAGCGCGCCGTGGCCACCAGGATCCCGGTCCCGTCCACGCGGGTCCGGGTCTCGCCGGCCTTCGCGAGCAGCCCGGCGAAAGCGCGCGCCTGGAGCCGCGGCCCGAACAGCGCGAGCCCGCAGATCACCAGCCCGCCGGCCAGCATGGCCGGGCTCTTCGGTACGGGCTGCCCGACCGCGAGCGTGCCGCCGCCCAGGGCGACGAGCAGGACCCCGACGAGGGGTACGAGCCACCGCTGCCGGCGCAGCGCGGGTGTGGCCGTGTTCCGGACCCGCATGGCCTGCGCCAGGTCGGCCGTGGTGACCTCGTAGACGAGCTCGACGGCCGCTCCCAGGGGCGCGGGCCCACCCGGCCCATCGGTTTTGTGCATGCTCATGACAGCGGAGCCTAGCGCCGCGGCCCGGGCCCCGCGCCGGCGGCGGCGCGGGAGCCCGGGGGTGACGTCAGACCGTGGAGGTGGGCGGTTCGACCTGGTTCGGGACGGCGCCGCCGAAGCGGCGGTCGCGCTGGGCGTACTCCAGGCAGGCCTGCCACAGGTGACGGCGGTCGAAGTCCGGCCACAGCACGTCCTGGAAGACCATCTCGGCGTACGCGCTCTGCCAGATCAGGTAGTTGGAGGTGCGCTGTTCGCCGCTGGGGCGCAGGAACATGTCCACGTCCGGCATGTCCGGGTAGTACATGTACTTGGCGAGGGTCTTCTCGTTGACCTTCGACGGGTCCAGCCGGCCGGCCTTCACGTCCTCGGCGAGCGCCTGGGCGGCGTCGGCGATCTCGGCGCGGCCGCCGTAGTTCATGCAGAAGTACAGGGTCAGCTTGTCGTTGCCCTTGGTCTGCTCCTGCGCGATCTGGAGCTCCTTGGCCACCGACTTCCACAGCTTCGGCATGCGGCCCACCCAGCGCACCCGGATGCCGAGCTCGTCGAGCTGGTCGCGGGTCTTGCGGATGAAGTCGCGGTTGAAGTTCATCAGGAAGCGGACCTCGTCGGGCGAGCGCTTCCAGTTCTCGGTGGAGAAGGCGTACAGGGAGATGCTGCCGACGCCCATCTCGATCGCGCCCTGGAGGACGTCGAGGACCCGCTCGGCGCCCACCTTGTGGCCCTCGGTGCGCGGCAGGCCGCGCTCCTTGGCCCAGCGGCCGTTGCCGTCCATCACGATCGCGACGTGCCGCGGGACCAGCTCGCCGGGGATCTTCGGCGGCCGGGCACCGGTGGGGTGCGGCTCGGGAAGCGTGTACTCGCGGCGGGAGCGTCCCAGGAATCCGCGTACTGCCATGGCGCTTTGGTCTCCGATCTAGGTCACTTCTCTACGTAACGCAAGGAACGCAGCCCGCGCTCCAGATGCCAGTGCAGATAGGCGGAGACGAGTCCGCTCCCCTCGCGCACGTACCGCGGCTCCGCCGCGTCGGCGGTCGCCCAGTCCCCCGTCAGCAGGGCGCTGAGCAGCCCGATGGCCTCAGCTGATGGTACGACGCTGCCGGCCACCCGGCAGTCGCCGCAGACGACCCCGCCCGCGCCGACGGAGAAGTGCCGGTTGGGGCCGTGGATGCCGCACTTCGCGCAGTCGTCGAAGCTGGGCGCGTATCCGTTGACCGCGAGCGAGCGCAGCAGGAAGGCGTCCAGGATCAGGTTCGGTGCGTGCTCGCCGCGGGAGAGGGTGCGCAGGGCCCCGATGAGCAGCAGGTACTGCTGGACGGCGGGCTCGCCCTCGTTCTCGGTGAACCGCTCGGCGGTCTCCAGCATCACGGTGCCGGCGGTGTAGCGGGCGTAGTCGGTGACGACGCCGTTGCCGTACGGGGCGATGATCTCGGTCTGGGTGCACAGCGGCAGGCTGCGGCCGACGAGTTCGTTGCCGCGGGCGAAGAACTGCACGTCGACGTGGGAGAAAGGTTCCAGCCCGGCGCCGAACTTCGACTTGGTGCGCCGCACCCCGCGGGCGACGGCCCGCACCCGTCCGTGGCCGCGGGTCAGCAACGTGATGATGCGGTCCGCCTCCCCGAGCTTCTGGGTGCGCAGCACGATGCCGTCGTCGCGGAACAGACTCATGCGCCCATTGTCGCCTGTGCGGGGGAAGCGGCGGGCCCCCGCCCGGACACCGGTCCGGACGGGGGCCGCACGGCCCTCGGGAGGGCTCAGGAGGCGGGTGCGGGCGCGCCCTCCGCGTCCTGAGCACCCCGGGCGTCCTGGGCGCTCTCGGTGTCCTGGGCGAGGTCGGGCGCGGCTGCCGGGGCGTCCGCGGGGACGGTGGCGGCGGCCGGGCCGTCCGGGGCGCCCGGTTGGGCGGGCAGCTTCGCCGGGAGGGCCGCGGCAGTGTGCGCGTCGTCCCTGCTCAGGCCGTTGAAGACCAGGTTGAGCACGATCGCCGCCGTGGCGCCGAGCGTCACGCCGCTGCCCAGCAGCGAGGAGAGCTCCGGGGCCATGTGGTCCTTGAAGAGGACCGGGACGGTGGCCGGGAGCAGGGCGAAGGCCAGGGAGACGCCCACGACCAGCGCGTTCTTCTCCTCCTTGAGGTCGGCCTTGGCGAGGGTCTGGATGCCGGCCAGGGCGACCATGGCGAACATGACGGTCGCGGCCCCGCCGAGGACGCCGTGCGGGACGGAGGCGACGATCGCGGCGGCCTTCGGCAACAGACCGAGAACGATCATGAACACGCCGGCCGCGACGACCACGAAGCGGCTCTTGACCTTGGTCATCCGCACGAGGCCGACGTTCTCGGCGAAGGCCACGTACGGGAAGGAGTTGAGCACGCCGCCGAGTGCGGTCGCGGCCCCGTCGGCGCGCAGGGCGCGGGCCACGGTCTCGCTGTCGACCTCCTTGCCGACGATGTCGCCGACGGCGTAGGTGTCACCGGTCGTCTCGACCATGGTGATCAGCATGACGACGAGCATGAGGACGATCGGGAACCACTCGAACTTCGGCGCCCCGAAGTGGAAGGGGGTCGTGATGCCGATCCAGTCCGCCTCGGAGACGCTGCCGAACTTCGCGTCCCCCAGCAGGAAGGCGGTGGCCGTGCCGCCGACCAGGCCGAGCAGGATGGCGATCGAGGACAGGAACGGCCTGCCCAGCCTCAGCAGCACCAGGATGAAGAGCATGGTGCCGCCGGCGTAGGCGAAGTGCTTCGGGTCGCCGAAGTCCGGGCTGCCGAGGCCGCCCGCCGCGTCGTTCAGGCCGACCGGCAGCAGCACGATGCCGAGGACCGTGATCACGGTGCCGGTGACGACCGGCGGGAACAGCCGCATGACCGCCCGGAAGGCCTTGGCGGGCAGCCAGGCGAAGGCGAAGGTCGCGATGCCGGCCGTGATGACGGCTCCGTAGACCACCAGGAGGGCCGCGGTGCCCCCGCCGGCGCCGAGGCCGATGGCGATCATGGGGGAGACCGCCGTGAAGGTGACGCCCTGGATCAGCGGGAGGCGCGCGCCGATCCGGCCGATGCCCCATGCCTGGACGATGGAGGCGATGCCGCAGGTGAACAGGTCCGCGTTGATCAGGTAGACCAGGTCTTCGGGGCTCAGCTTCAGTGCGCCGCCGACGATGATCGGGACGATCACCGCGCCGGCGTAGAAGGCGAGTACGTGCTGGAAGCCGTACAGGGCGAGTCGGGGGACGGGGAGCACCTCGTCGACCGGGTGGGTGCTCTGCTCTCCGTCGGTGGAGAGCCGGGCGGCGACACGTGCCATCGGGCTTGCCCTTCAAGAGGTGGTGAACGGGAGGAGGCTGGTTGTCCCTGGGCGAAGTGGGTCGCGAACCCGTTGGTCCGCCAGGGTTGTCAGTGCGTTCACGTGAATCGAAGCCCCGCTGTGTTACCGGCGGCGTCTCGGCGTGTGACCGGAATTGAACGCCTGTGGGAGGGCTCACACCTATCGTCGACTTCCACAAATTGTTGACCCCTGGGGAAGCCTGATGTGTGGGTTCCTCCAGTGGCCTACGCCGTGGCGACGGGATATGGCCGACCGCCTCCCGTTCCCGCGCCCCGGCTGCACGAACGCCCGCCCCGCCCCTCGCGACGTGCGGCGATGCCCCGCCCGGGTGCGCGGACGGCGCGGGCCGTCGGCCCGCGCCGGGTGTCCACGTGCTGGAACCGCCCGCCGCGGCGCAGCCGGAATCCACCCGCCCCGCGGTGCGTTTTCGGCCCGGCGAGGCCGGATCGTTACCTCCGCCCGACCCGTCAGGGGGCCCGAACGGCCGACAGCAGGCGCGCCACCTCGTCGGAGCCCAACCGCAGCGCCGCGCCGACCGTGGCGAGCACCTCGCGTTCGGCGGGGGTGTACGGGCCGTCTGCCAGGGCGATCCGCGCGCCCTGCAGCAGGATCGACGCCCGGCCGGGTGCGGCCAGGTGCGGCGCCAGCGGTTCCAGGGCCTCGTGCAGCTCGATGGCCAGGGCGGCCCCGCAGCAGTCGGGGGCGTCGTACAGCCCGAGCCGGCCCTCCTCGCTGGCCAGCGCCTGGACGAGGGACTCCAACTGCTCCTGGGTGCAGTCCTGGAAGCCCGCCGCCCGGACGGTCGACACGGCGGCCTCCAGCGCGCCGCGCGCGGCGGTGCCGCCCGCCGCGAGCACGGCCAGGGCGACGGTGTGCACGGCGTCGCGCAGCAGCGCGGAGAAGCGGGTGGTGGTGAGCTGGTCGAGGACCTCGGTGTCGAAGCGCTCCCGGCAGCCCTGGCATTCGACGACGGGGCCGGCCTCGCCGCGCGGCAGCAGCGGGACGCCGAGGACGGTGAAGCGGCGACGGCCGGTCCGCCGGCGGTAGTTGCGGTCGCCGCCGCAGCCCGGGCAGAAGAACTCCCCGTCGCCCACCGTGCTCCACGTGGTACGGATGCCCCAGACCGCCGGCTTCCGGCCGTCCCCACCCCGAACTGGCAGCACGTCGCACCTCCGTAACTCCCCCGTGGCCTTGCGGGCACGGGCGGGACCCCAGGCGCCATCACCGGGTTGGCGTGATGTTAGCCACATCGGTGAGGATGCGTCAGTCGTGTGACAAGACAACATCCCCCATCGGCAGCACTTGGCCGGTCTGTTCCCCTGCGCCTCCCACAGCGGCCCGTCCGTTGTCCCTACGCTCGCCCGCGTGAACGACACGTCCTGTCTGGTCACGGGGGCCGCGAGCGGGATCGGCCGGGCCACCGCCCGGCTGCTGGCCCGCTCCGGCGCCCGGGTGACCGCGGCCGACATCAATGGCCCCGGGCTGGCCGACCTGCGTACGGAACTGGCCGCCGAGGGCTTCGACGTCACCCCGGTGACCGGTGACGTCGCCGATCCGGAGGACAACCGGGCGATGGTCCGGGCCGCGGTCGAGGCGTACGGGCGGCTCGACGTGGCCGTGGCGAACGCCGGGGTGCTGCCCCTTTCGGACGTACGCGAGACCAGTCCGCAGGACTGGGACCGGGTCATGGCGGTGGACGGCCGCGGGATGTTCCTGACCTGCAAGTACGCGATCGAGGCGATGATCGCGCAGACGGAGCCCGGGGGTGCGCTGGTCTGCGTCTCCTCGATCTCGGGGGTGGCCGGGCAGGCCCGGCAGGCGGCCTACGGGCCGGCGAAGTTCGTCGCGTCGGGGCTGACCAAGCACCTGGCGGTGGAGTGGGCGGCGCACGGGATCCGCGTCAACGCGGTGGCACCGGGGACCATCCGGACGGAGCGGGTGCTGGCGCTGTCGGACGAGCCGGGCGGGCCGGAGTACCTCGCCGAGGTGTCCGCAGCGCATCCGATGGGACGCCTCGGGGAGCCGGACGAGGTGGCCCGGGTGATCGCCTTCCTGGCGTCGGACGCGGCCTCGTTCGTGACGGGCGTGGTCCTTCCGGTGGACGGCGGCTACCTGGCCCGCTGAGCGGCCGGCGCAGCGCGCCGGCGGACCGCGGAACGCCGCTGCCCCGCGCCTCCGGACGGAGGGGCGGGGCAGCGGGGCGGAGACGCGGGTCCTGCAGCCCGGTCGTACCGGGCTGCAGGCGGGTGGTCAGCGGCCGGCGCGGTTGACGGCGGAGACGACCGCCTTCAGCGAGGCGCGCGTGGTGTTGGCGTCGATGCCGATGCCCCACAGGACGCGGCCGTCGATCGCGCACTCGATGTACGAGGCGGCCACGGCGGAGGCGCCCTCGCTCATCGTGTGCTCGGTGTAGTCCAGCAGGCGGGCGTCGATGCCGATGGCGGCCAGCGCGTCGAAGAAGGCCGAGATCGGACCGTTGCCGGTGCCGTTCAGGACCGTCTCCACGCCGTCCACGACCGCCTCGACGGTCAGCGTGTCGGTGCCGTCCTTGTCGGTGGCCGTCGAGCCGGCGCGCAGCTGGATGCGGCCCCACGGGTTGTCGGGGTTGGGCAGGTACTCGTCCGAGAAGATGTCCCAGATGGCCTTCGGGGTGACCTCGCCGCCCTCGGCGTCGGTCATGGCCTGAATGATCTTCGAGAACTCGATCTGCATGCGGCGCGGCAGGTCCAGCTTGTGGTCGTTCTTCAGGACGTACGCGACGCCGCCCTTTCCGGACTGCGAGTTGACGCGGATGACCGCCTCGTAGGAGCGGCCGACGTCCTTGGGGTCGATCGGCAGGTACGGCACGGCCCACTCGATCTCGTCCACCGTCTTGCCCTGGGCGGCCGCGTCGGCCTCCATGGCGTCGAAGCCCTTCTTGATGGCGTCCTGGTGGGAGCCGGAGAAGGCGGTGTACACCAGGTCGCCCGCGTAGGGGTGGCGCGGGTGGACCGGCATCTGGTTGCAGTACTCGCTGGTGCGGCGGATCTCGTCGATCTGCGAGAAGTCGATCTGCGGGTCGATGCCCTGCGAGAACAGGTTCATGCCCAGGGTGATCAGGTCGACGTTGCCGGTGCGCTCGCCCTGCCCGAACAGGCAGCCCTCGATGCGGTCGGCGCCGGCCATCAGGGCCAGCTCGGCGGCGGCGACGGCGGTGCCGCGATCGTTGTGCGGGTGCACGGAGATGCAGATGTGCTCGCGGCGGGTCAGGTTGCGGGCCATCCACTCGAAGCGGTCCGCGTGCGTGGACGGCGTCGAGCGTTCCACGGTGGCGGGCAGGTTCAGGATGATCTCGCGGCCGGGTCCGGGCTGCCAGACGTCGCAGACGGCCTCGCAGACCTCCAGGGCGAAGTCCAGCTCGGTGTCGGTGAAGATCTCCGGGCTGTACTGGTAGCCGAAGACGGTCTCGGGGCCCAGCAGCTTCTCGGCGTACTCCATGACCAGGCGGGTGCCGTCGACGGCGATCTGCTTGATCTGCTCCTTGGAGCCGCGGAAGACGACCCGGCGGAAGGTCGGGGCGGTGGCGTTGTACAGGTGGACGGTGGCGCGCTTGGCGCCGACCAGCGACTCCACGGTCCGCTCGATCAGGTCCTCGCGGGCCTGGGTCAGGACGGAGATGGTGACGTCGTCCGGGATCGCGCCCTCTTCGATGATGGAGCGGACGAAGGCGAAGTCGGTCTCGCCGGAGGAGGGGAAGCCGACCTCGATCTCCTTGTAGCCCATGCGCACCAGCAGGTCGAACATCTCGCGCTTGCGGGCCGGGGTCATCGGGTCGATCAGCGACTGGTTGCCGTCGCGCAGGTCGGTGGACAGCCAGCGGGGGGCCTCGGTCACGCGCGCGTCCGGCCAGGTGCGGTCCGGCAGGTCGACCTGCTCGTAGCGGCCGTACTTGTGGATCGGCATCCCTGAGGGCTGCTGGGTGTGGGTCGCGTTCGTGATCGGCGTGGGGCGACCGGCGAAGGGGTGCTGACTCATGCGTAGGGCTCCTCGGGTGTCCGCGTGGGGATCGCTGGAACGGCCGACGGCGGTCGTAAACCGCAACACCAGACTCCGCGGGGAGGGGGTCGACCTACGACTACAGACCCTCGCCGCGGCAGCTAAGCAGAAGCAGCCCGAAACGCATGATGGGCCGAGCCTAGCCGAGCCGCGCCGTGACGCGAGGGACCGTTTCAGTATGCGGGACCCACCTGTCCGATTTGTACCCCTTTGTGAATTTCACCTCTTTCGATCACTCGAGGTCCGGTGGAAGCGTCAACACCGCCCGACCACTTTCAGACAACCGAATGAATCATGGTTGCAGCTAGTGACAGCATCGTGACCCACTGCCACATTGCCGGGATGGATGCCTCCCACGTTCACGCCCTCACCCACGGCAGCACCCCCCGCCACCCGGTCTTCTGCACCGTCGTGCCACCGCACCTGCTCGACCGGATCGCCCGGTCCCAGAACGCCCGCCGCGCCGAGGCCGCCCTGCGCACCCTCGAACACGACGGGCCCCTGCGCACCCGGCGCAGGATCACCACCGTCCGCGGATTCGCGCCCCCCACCCTCGGGGCGCCCGCGCCGGACGGGCCGCGCCGGACGATCCACGACGCCCAGCACCGCACCCGGCTGCCCGGGAAGAAGGTCCGCGGCGAGGGCGACCCGGTCGCCCAGGACGCCACCGTCAACCGCGCCTACGCGGGCCTGGGGGCCACGTACGAGCTGCTGTTCTCGGCCTTCGGGCGGCGCTCGATCGACGACGCCGGCCTGCCCCTGAACGCTTCCGTGCACTACGGCCAGGACTACAACAACGCCTTCTGGGACGGCCAGCAGATGGTCTTCGGCGACGGTGACGGCGACCTCTTCCTCGACTTCACCGTCGCCGTGGACGTCATCGGGCACGAACTCGCCCACGGCGTCACCCAGTACACGGCCAACCTGGAGTACTACGGCCAGTCGGGCGCCCTCAACGAGTCGATGTCCGACGTCTTCGGCTCGCTGATCAAGCAGTACACCCTCGACCAGACGGCCGACCAGGCGGACTGGCTGATCGGCGCCGGACTGCTCGGCCCCGAGGTCAGCGGGGTCGCACTGCGCTCGATGAAGGCGCCCGGCACCGCGTACGACGACGACGAACTCGGCAAGGACCCGCAGCCGGCCACGATGGACGACTACGTGCGCACCAACCGGGACAACGGCGGCGTCCACATCAACTCCGGCATCCCGAACCACGCCTTCTACCTGGTCGCCACCGACCTCGGCGGCAAGGCGTGGGAGCGCGCCGGGCAGATCTGGTACGACGCGCTGACCGGCGGCGAGCTCACCGCCGACGCCGACTTCAAGGACTTCGCCCGGCTGTCGGCGGAGGCCGCCGCGACCCGCTTCGGGGACGGCAGCGCGGAGCACCGGGCCCTGCAGAAGGCCTGGGCGGCGGTCGGCCTCGGCTAGGCCGCTGCGGGGTAGAAGGACGGGCATGCGGATTCAGGTGGTACGGACGGGCGGTTTCGCGGGCATCGAGCGCCGGGCCGAGGTGGACACCTCGGGCCGGCCGGACGAGGACGAGTGGCAGGCCCTGGCGCAGCTGGCGCTGCGGCCCGCCGCCGCCTCGCCGGGGGCGGACCGGGTCCGGGACGGTTTCTCGTACCGGATCACGATCGACGGGCGGACGGTGACCTGCCAGGAGCCCGACCTGTCGGAGGCCCAACGGACGCTGATCACAAAGCTGCTCAAGGAAGGTGCCTGAGCAGGGCGTCTTTGCTTGGATGAGCGGATGACGCAGACACTCCTGTCCCGCTTGGAGCAGTACTACGACGCCGTGCCGCGGGCCGGGGGCGCGCGGGCCGAGGACTTCGGCCCGCTGACCCTCTTCGTCCGCGAGGGTGCGGGCTGGCCGTACTACGCGCGGCCCGCACTCGGCAGCACCGGTGCCGGCACCGCCGACGTGGAGCGCGTCCTGGCCCGGCAGCGGCAGCTGGGCGTCCCGCAGGCCTTCGAGTGGGTGGCCGAAACCAGCCCCTGGCTGCGGGCCCCCGTGGAAGCGGCCGGCCTGCGGGTGAGCGCGCATCCCCTGATGGTGCTGGAACCGTCCGCGCAGCCCATGCCCGCCCATCCGGAGGTGCGGCTCCTCGACGCCGGGGACGAGCTGCTGACGGCGGCCGTGACGGTGCCGCGGCTGGCCTTCGCCGACCCGGGGACCGCGGTCGGCGACACGGGCCCGGCCGAGCTGGCCGTGGCGACGGCCGACCCGTCCGCCCTGGTCCACCGCAACGCCTTGGCCGACCGCCTGGCCTCGGGGCGTACGGCCATGGCCGTGGCGGTGCGCGACGGCGTGGTCCTCGCCGCCGGCCAGTACAACCCGGTCGGCGACGTCGCCGAGGTCGCCGGGGTCGGCACCCTGCCGTCGGCCCGCCGCCAGGGCCTGGCGCTCGCGGTCACCGCGGCGCTGGTCTCGGACGCCGTCGCGCGGGGCGTCCGTACGGTCTTCCTGTCGGCCGGGGACGGGGCGGTGGCCCGGATCTACGCCCGGGCCGGCTTCCGTACGGTGGCCACGGCCCTGATCGCGGAACCCGCGCAGGACGCGGAGCCGGCCGTGGCGTAGCGAGTCGCGGCTCGCGCGGGGGCTTGCCGAAACGGCAAAGGCCTTTGGCCCCGCGGCGGCGGGCGGCGCAGCATCGGGCACGTCCGGGACCCCGGACCAGCAGAGGAAGGGACCCCATGCCCGAGCACGCCCACGAGCACCACGACCGGCACGCCCACGACCACTCCCACCACCACGGCGGGTCCCCGTCCGAGCAGCCGGCCGGGGACCAGGAGTTCTGGGACTCCCGCTACGCCGAGAGCGACCGCATCTGGAGCGGCAACCCCAACTCGGCGCTGGTCCGCGAGGTCACCGACCTCGCCCCCGGCAGCGCCCTCGACCTCGGCTGCGGCGAGGGCGCCGACGTCGTGTGGCTCGCCGGCCGGGGCTGGCGGGTCACCGGGACCGACATCTCTCCCGTGGCGCTGGATCGGGCCGCCGCGCACGCCGCCGATGCGGGCGTCGCCGACCGCGTCGAGCTCCGGCGCCACGACCTGGCCGAGTCCTTCCCCGCCGGGGAGTTCGACCTCGTCTCGGCCTGCTTCCTGCACAACTACGGGGACTTCCCCCGGGCCCGGGTCCTGCGGGCCGCGGCCGCGGCCGTGGCCCCGGGCGGGATCCTGCTGGTCGTCGGCCACGGCGGGTGGGCGACCTGGCAGGAGGGCGAGGTGCGCCCGGGGATCCACTTCCCGACCCCCGGCGAGGTGCTCGACCAGCTGGAGCTGCCCGAGGGCGCCTGGGAGGTCCTGCGCGTGGAGGAGTACGTACGGGAGCAGTGCAGCCCGGACGGCAGGACCGGGACCCGCGCGGACAACACGGTGAAGGTGCGCCGGCTCCCGTAGGCGCGGGCCCGGTGGCCCGGCCGGACCGGTCGGACCGGTCGGACCGGCCGGACCGGTCGGACCCGTCGGACCGGTCGACGCGGTCGGGCTAGAAGCCGAGCTTGCGGAGCTGCTTGGGGTCGCGCTGCCAGTCCTTGGCGACCTTCACGTGCAGGTCGAGGAAGACCGGGGTGCCGAGCAGCGCCTCGATGTGCTTGCGCGACTTCATCCCGACCTCCTTCAGGCGGGAGCCCTTGGGGCCGATGATGATGCCCTTCTGGCTGGGCCGCTCGATGTAGACGTTGGCGTGGATGTCGAGCAGCGGCCGGTCCGCCGGGCGGTTCTCCCGGGGGATCATCTCCTCGACCACGACGGCGATGGAGTGCGGGAGCTCGTCGCGGACGCCCTCCAGGGCGGCCTCGCGGATCAGCTCCGCGACCATCACCATCTCGGGCTCGTCGGTGAGGTCGCCCTCCGGGTAGAGCGGGGGGCTCTCCGGCAGCATCGGCGCGATGAGGTCGGCCAGCAGCTGCACCTGGTTGTCGCCGACCGCGGAGACGGGGACGATCTCGGCCCACTCGATGCCCAGCTCGGCACCGAGCTGCTGGATCGCGATGAGCTGCTCGGCCAGCTGCTTGGACTCGACCAGGTCGGTCTTGGTCACGATGGCGATCTTGGGGGTCTTCTTGATCCCCGCGAGCTCCTTGGCGATGAACTTGTCGCCGGGGCCGAGCTTCTGGTCGGCGGGCAGGCAGAAGCCGATGACGTCGACCTCGGCCCAGGTGGTCCGCACGACGTCGTTCAGCCGCTCGCCGAGCAGGGTGCGCGGCTTGTGCAGGCCGGGGGTGTCGACCAGGACCAGCTGGGCGTCGGGGCGGTGCACGATGCCGCGGACGGTGTGTCGGGTGGTCTGCGGCCGGTTGGAGGTGATCGCGACCTTGGTGCCCACGAGTGCGTTGGTCAGGGTCGACTTCCCCGCGTTGGGGCGGCCGACGAAGCAGGCGAAGCCCGCACGGTGCGGGCGGTGGGACTCGGGGGAACGATCGCTCATACGGGCCATTCTCCCCGATGCCGCCCGGGGCGCCGACCAGACCGCCGCCGGGCCGCCGCCGGGCCCCGCCCGGATCACGAGAGGGTGAGCGTCAGGACCGCCCGGTAGGTGCCCGGCGGGGTGTACGGCGGCAGGCGCAGGGAGACCGCGGCGTCGACCGTGAAACGGGCCGCATCCCCGGCCGGCGGAGCCCCGGACCCGGTGGCCAGGACCGCTCCCTGCGGGCCGACCGGGCCCGGGCTGCCGGGCGCACAGCGGCCGACGGGACCGCCGCCTGGAGCGGACGAGGCCGCGGGAGCGGCCTCGGCGGGCGTGCAGGACGGGGTCCAACTCAGGGCGGCGCCGGGGACGGGCATCCCGTCCGGGCCGGTGAGCTGCGCGATCCTGCCGGTCAGGGTCCAGTTCGCCGGGCCCCCGCGGGTGTCGGTGACCGTGACCGTCCCGATCCGGCCGGGGGCCGCGCCGCCCGCCCCGTACCCGACCCTGCCCAGGGTGATCGCCGCGCCCGCCTGGGTCAGGGACAGCCCGCCGGGCGGCGCGGGCGTGGGCACCGGGGCGGGCGCCGCGGCGGGAGCGGCGTCGACCGTGTACGCCGCCGGGCGGGAGCCCTCCTGCGGGGTCCACACCGGGCCCTCGTACGCCACGACCGCCGTCGTCGCCGGGTCCCCGACCGGCAGTTCGGCGGCCAGCCGGCCCCACGCGTCCGCCGTCGCCGGCGCCCGGTCCGCGGTCTCGGCGCCGCCCGCCCGGCCGGCCACGGTCAGGGGCGCGCCCGGGGTGAAGCCGACTCCGGTGACCCTGACCCGCGCGCCGGGGGCGCCGTGCGCCGCGGCGAGCGAGACCGACCGCAGGTTGGGGCGGGGCAGCGCGGGCGCGGCGAGGCGCGCGGCGACCGGCGCCGACGGCCCGGTGGGGGTGCAGGCGGTGCCGGTGGGGAGGGTGTAGCCGCCCGGGGTGAGGGTGATCTCGCCGGGCGCGGTGACGGTGAACGTGCCCGTCAGGACGAGGTCGGCCGCCTCCGCGGTCGCGTCCGGGCCCGCGTCCGGAGACTCCGGGTCCGGGCCCTGGCCCGTGTCCGGAGGCTCCGCTTCGGCGGCGGGCCGTACGGCCGTGACGGCGACCTCCCCGTCCTGGGCGCCGCCCAGCAGGACGTGCCCGGCCGCGACGGGGACTGCGGCGGGCGCCGTCGCGCCGGCCGGGTCTGCGGCGGGGGTCCTGGCCACCCGGTAGGTCACGGTGACCGTGTCGCCGATGCGCGGCGGCGCGGGGTGGTCGACGGTGATCCGGGCCTCGGTGGTGCCTTCGGCGGGCGGCAGCCCGGTCTCCGGCGACGGCAGGCACTGCGTCGGGAACTCCACCCGCCCCGGGGGAGTTCCCTCCTCGGCGGCAGCGGGTGGACCCAGCGCGCCTCCGGTGGCGGCCGCGAGCACGGCCAGGCCGACCGCCGCCGACCGCCTCCTGCTGCCCGCCGCTGCTCGCACTGGTCGCTCCCCGGTTCCCTCGGCGCCGACAGGGCGCCATTGACGGGCGGGCGGCGGAAGAAGTCAATGCATGCGCCGGCCGCTACCTGATGGCCCATCAGAAGACGGCAGGGTGCCGCTCCGGCCCGGGCCGCCGTTCCCGCCCGCCGCCCGGAACGTCCGCCGGTAGGCCGTCGGGCTCACCCCGAGCGCGGCCTGCACGTGCTTGCGCAGCGACTGCGCCGTCCCGAAGCCCGTCTCCCGTGCGACCCGTTCCATCGCCAGGTCCGTCTGCTCCAGCAACTGCCGGGCCCGCTCCACCCGCTGCGCGGTGATCCACTCGCCCGGGCTGGTGCCGGCCTCCTCCCGGAACCGGCGCGTGAAGGTGCGGACCGACATGGACTCCTGCCGGGCCAGGTCGGCCAGCCGCACCGGCTCGTGCAGCCGCCCCAGCACCCAGGCCCGGGCCGTCGCGGTGCTGGCCACCTGCGGCTGCGGCACCGGGCGCTCGACGAACTGGGCCTGCCCGCCGTCCCGGTGCGGCGGTACGACGGTCCGCCGGGCCACGTCGTTGGCGACGGCCGCGCCGTGGTCGCTGCGCACGATGTGGAGGCACAGGTCGATGCCGGCGGCGACCCCGGCGGAGGTCAGCACGTTCCCGTCGTCCGTGTAGAGCACGTCCGGGTCGACCCGGACGGCCGGGAAGAGCCGCTGGAAGTGCTCGGCGTGGAACCAGTGCGTGGTGGCCCGGCGGCCGTCGAGGTATCCCGCGGCGGCCAGGACGTAGCCGCCCGTGCAGATAGAGACGAGCCGGGTGCCGGGCCGGACGTGGGCCAGGGCCGCGGCGAGCTCCTCGGTCAGCCGCCCCTCCTCGTACACGGGCCCGAGCTCGTACGAGGCCGGCACCACGACGGTGTCGGCGGTGGCGAGCAACTCGGGGCCGTGCTCCACCTGGACCGCGAAGTCCGCGTCCGTCCGGACCGGGCCGGGGGCCAGGCCGCAGGTCAGGATCTCGTACAGGGGCGCCCCGGCGGCGTCCCTGGCGCGGCCGAAGATCCGGTGCGGGATGCCGAGTTCGAAGGGCAGCAGCCCGGTGAGCGCGAGGACGGCGACACGATGGAGGACCATGGCCCAATCGTATCGAAGGGTGTCGGTCAGGCCACTGTCGTGGGAGGACGTCCTGGCCGGATGCTGTCGGCGTGAATCAGTCAGCCCCCACCCCGGCGCCCAGTTCCCCGCCGCCGTCGCCCCTGTCCTCGGCCTCGCCCTCACCGGACCCGTCGGCCGCAGTCTCGTCCGCCTCCTCCCCCGCCGCGCCCGTACGCTTCCACCGCGCCTGGTTCGTCGCGGCCGTCACCTTCGTGACGATCGTCGGCGCGGCCGCCTTCGCCTCGCTGCCCGGTCTGCTCATCGAGCCGCTGCACCAGGAGTTCGACTGGTCGCGGGGCACGATCGGCTTCGCCGTCTCGGTCAACCTCGCCCTCTACGGGCTCACCGCGCCGTTCGCCGCCGCCCTGATGGACCGCTTCGGCATCCGCCGGGTGGTGGCGCTGGCCCTGCTGGTCATATCCGCCGGGTCGGTCGCCACGGTGTGGATGACCGCCGCCTGGCAGCTGGTGCTGTTCTGGGGCGTGCTGGTCGGCCTGGGCAGCGGCTCGATGGCGCTGGCGTTCGCGGCCACCGTGACCAACCGCTGGTTCACCGCCCGGCGCGGCCTCGTCACCGGCGTCCTGACGGCGGCCGGGGCCTCGGGTCAGCTGGTCTTCCTGCCGCTGCTGTCCTGGCTGGTGGAGCACCACGGCTGGCGGCCGGCGGCCGTGACGGTCTCGCTGGCGGCGCTGTCCGTCGTGCCGTTCGTCTGGCTGCTGCTGCGCGACCACCCGGCGGACGTGGGCCTCGCCCCGTACGGGGGCGCGTACACGGCCAAGCCCGCACCGGTGCCGGGCGCGGCCCGGCGGGCGGTGACGGTGCTGGTCCGGGCGGCCGGGACCGGCCCGTTCTGGCTGCTGGCGGGCACCTTCGCGATCTGCGGCGCCTCGACGAACGGCCTGGTCAAGACGCACTTCGTGCCGGCCGCCCACGACCACGGGATGCCGGTGACGGCAGCCGCCGGGCTGCTGGCGGTGATCGGGGTCTTCGACGTCGTCGGCACCGTGGCCTCGGGCTGGTTCACCGACCGCTTCGAGGCGCGGCGCCTGCTGGCGGTCTACTACGCCCTGCGCGGGGTGTCGCTGCTGTTCCTGCCGATGCTGTTGGCCCCGTCGGTGCACCCGCCGATGCTGTTCTTCATCGTCTTCTACGGGCTGGACTGGGTCGCGACCGTCCCGCCGACGATCGCCCTGTGCCGCGAGCACTACGGGGACGACAGCGCGATCGTCTTCGGCTGGGTGCTGGCCTCGCACCAGGTGGGCGCCGGACTGGTGGCGTTCCTGGGCGGTGTGGCCCGGGACGTGTTCGGCTCGTACGACGTCGTCTGGTACGCGTCGGGGGCGCTGTGTGCGGCGGCCGCCATGATGGCGATGGTCATCCGCCGCCGGCCGGCCGCACCGGCCGTCGCCGCCGCGGTCTGACGGTCCGGCCGGACGCGCGCCGCCCCGAGGGCCCTCCGGGCCGTCCGTACGGGGCCGCGCCCGGTCTGCGGGACCGTACGGCGCCGGCGGTGGCTCACGACGACGGCGCGGGGGGAGACGGCGTCCGGTGCGGAGACGGCGTCCGGTGCGGCGCCGGCGGCCCGGTTCCGCGGGCGGGTCAGGCTCCGGCCGGGGTGGTCGAGCGGAGCGTGCCGTCCGGGGCGGCCAACAGCACCGGGGTGTCCGGGCCGCCGAGGTCGCGGACCGCGGCCAGGTCGGTGTCGGCCACCGCGTCGGCCGTGCCGACCACGGCCGCGGCCTCCAGGGACTCGGCGCCGCTCGCCACGGCCATGGCGACCGCGGTCCGGAGCGCACTCAGCTTGAGGGAGGGGAGCTCCACCGTCCCGGCGACGTACGTGCGGCCCGTCTCGTCCCGGACCGCCGCACCCTCGGGCACGCCGTTGCGGGCCCGGGCGCTGCGCGCCAGCGTGATGATCTTGCTGTCCTCGGGGCTGATCCCGGTGCTGTCGGTCATGGCGAAAGCATATGGAGCGGGGGGGGGGGGGGGGGGGGGGGGGGGGGGGGGGGGGGGGGGGGGGTGGGGTTTCCCTTCTTCTCCCCCCCCCCCCCTTCTCCTCCATCCCTGTG
>NZ_JBVHVT010000041.1:0-52256 GCF_055564695.1 Streptomyces sp. NPDC029014 | reverse complement strand
TGGTTTTTCTGTGGTGTGGCTTGTGGTTTGGGGGCTAGGGAACACCCCCTCCTCCCCCCCCCCCCCCCCCCCCCCCCCCCCCCCCCCCCCCCCCCCCCCTCTCCCCTCCGTCCCCCGTCTGTCCCCCGCGTCATACCGGTCTCAGGGATTGGCCTGGACCAACATAAGGGCACGCCAAGCGATTGCCCCCGGTCGGGGGCCGCAGAAAACAGTGACGTTCGTCCCACCCCGCGACGGCACCGGGCAGCCGGTCCGCCGGGCAGCCGGTCCGCTCAGGGCCGGTCGAGACGCAGCCGCTCCGCCTTCGGCAGGCCCGCGACCACCAGGTCGTAGCTGTCCTCGACGAGCTCCCGCACCATCGCGTCGGGCAGGGCGTCGGGCCCGCCCACGGTCACGGTGTTCCAGTGCCGCTTGTTCATGTGCCAGCCCGGCACGATCGCCGCGTGCTCGGCGCGCAGCCGCACCGCCAGCTCGGGCTCGCACTTGAGGTTCACCTTCAGCGGCTCCGCGTCGAGCGCCGACAGGGCGAACACCTTCCCGAGCACCTTGAACACCGAGGTCTCGGGGTTGAAGGGGAACTCCTCCACCGCGGCGTTGAAACCGAGGCACAGCTCCCGCAGCTCTGCCGGGGTCATTCGCCCTCCTCGCCCTCGCCCTCGGCCTCCGCCGGGGACACGGGCTCCACGAGCACCGTCACGATCTTGTTCCGGCGGCCGGCAGGAGCCTCGGCCGTCAGCCGCAGGGGCCTGCCGTCGGGCAGCTCGACCAGCGCCGAGGCGCCCGCGATGGGTACCCGGCCGAGGGCCTTGGCCAGCAGTCCGCCGACCGTCTCCACGTCCTCGTCGTCGAAGGCCTCGACCTTGAACAGCTCGCCGAGGTCGGTGATGTCGAGGCGGGCCGTGACCCGGTAGCGGTCCTCGCCCAGGTCCTCGACGGGCGGCAGCTCCCGGTCGTACTCGTCGGTGATCTCGCCGACGATCTCCTCCAGGATGTCCTCGATGGTGACGATGCCGGCCGTACCGCCGTACTCGTCGACCACGACGGCGACGTGGTTGCGCACCTGCTGCATCTCCCGCAGCAGGTCGCCCGCGTTCTTGGTGTCCGGCACGAAGGCCGCGGGCCGCATGGCCGTCGAGACCAGGTCGGACTCCGCGTCCCGGCTGATGTGGGTCTTGCGGACCAGGTCCTTCAGGTACACGATCCCCACGATGTCGTCCTCGTTCTCCCCGGTCACCGGGATGCGCGAGAAGCCCGAGCGCAGGGCGAGCGTGGTCGCCTGGCGGATCGTCTTGTACCGCTCGATGCAGACCAGGTCGGTGCGCGGCACCATCACCTCGCGCACCAGCGTGTCGCCCAGTTCGAAGACCTGGTGCACCATCCGGCGCTCCTCGTCCTCGATCAGCGACTCCTTCTCGGCCAGGTCGACCATCGCGCGCAGCTCGGCCTCCGAGGCGAACGGCCCCTTGCGGAAGCCCTTGCCGGGGGTCAGGGCGTTGCCGATGAGGATCAGCAGCTGCGGGATGGGCCCCATGACGCGGGCGAGCGGCACCAGCACGTACGCGGCGGCCGTCGCCGTGCCGAGCGGGTGCTGGCGGCCGATGGTGCGCGGCGAGACGCCGACGGCCACGAAGGAGACCAGGACCATCACGGCGATGGCGGTGAGCAGCGCCTTCCAGTTCTCTCCGAGCGCGTCGAGGCACACGTACGTGACGAGCACCCCCGCCGCCATCTCGCAGGTCACCCGGACCAGCAGGGCGACGTTGAGGTAGCGGGTGGTGTCCTGGGCGACCTGGAGCAGCTTCTCGCTGCCGCGCCGGCCCTCCCGTACGGCCTGTTCGGCGCGGAAGCTGGACACCCGGGCGAGGCCCGACTCGGCGCAGGCCGCGAACCACGCGACCACCACCAGCAGGACCGCCCCGGTGATCAGTTGCGGGGCGGTCACGAGACGGTCGGGGCCGGGGAGGGGCCCGTCAGGCCGCGCTCGCTGCGCCAGCCGTCCACGATGGCCGCCTGGAGGCCGAACATCTCGGCCTTCTCGTCCGGCTCCTCGTGGTCGTAGCCGAGCAGGTGCAGCACCCCGTGGACGGTCAGGAGCTGGAGCTCCTCGTCCATGGAGTGCCGGGTCGGGGCCTCGTCGCCCTGCTTCTTCGCCACCTCGGGGCAGAGCACGATGTCGCCGAGGAGCCCCTGCGGGGGCTCCTCGTCGTCCTTGGCCGGCGGACGGAGCTCGTCCATCGGGAAGGACATGACGTCGGTGGGTCCGGGCAGGTCCATCCACTGGATGTGGAGCTGTTCCATGGCGTCCTCGTCGACGACGATGACGGACAGCTCGGACAGGGGGTGGATCCGCATGCGGGTCAGCGCGTAGCGGGCGATGTCGAGGATCGCCCGCTCGTCGACCTCGGTTCCGGACTCGTTGTTGACGTCGATCGACATGGTGCGCTGGGTTCTACTTCCGCTGGGAGCCGTTCCGGGCCGGCCGGGATTCCCGGTCCGCCTGGCTGTCGTCGTACTTCTCGTACGCATCGACGATACGGCCGACCAGCTTGTGCCGGACGACATCCTCGGACGTGAGCCGCGAGAAGTGGATGTCCGGGATCCCTTCGAGGATCGACTGGACCTGGCGCAGACCCGACTTGGTGCCGCCGGGGAGGTCGACCTGGGTGATGTCGCCCGTGATGACGATCTTCGAATCGAAGCCGAGCCGGGTCAGGAACATCTTCATCTGTTCCGGGCTCGTGTTCTGCGCCTCGTCGAGGACCACGAAGGCGTCGTTGAGGGTGCGGCCGCGCATGTACGCGAGCGGGGCCACCTCGATCGTCCCGTTGGCCATGAGCCGCGGGATCGAGTCCGGGTCGAGCATGTCGTGCAGCGCGTCGTACAGCGGCCGCAGGTACGGATCGATCTTGTCGAAGAGCGTGCCGGGCAGGAAGCCGAGCCGCTCTCCGGCCTCGACGGCCGGGCGGGTCAGGATGATCCGGCTGACCTGCTTGGACTGCAGGGCCTGGACCGCCTTGGCCATGGCGAGGTAGGTCTTGCCGGTACCGGCGGGGCCGATGCCGAAGACGATCGTGTGCTTGTCGATCGCGTCGACGTA
Organism: Streptomyces sp. NPDC029014; assembly: GCF_055564695.1. Lineage (NCBI taxonomy): Bacteria > Bacillati > Actinomycetota > Actinomycetes > Kitasatosporales > Streptomycetaceae > Streptomyces > Streptomyces sp. NPDC029014. The sequence goes on along the minus strand of NZ_JBVHVT010000041.1, from coordinate 49,159 downwards.
CCGCTTCTGGTTCAGGGTCTTGGGGCGGATGGTGCGGCCGCGGCTGGAGAGGATGTTCTGCGTGAGCACCTCGGCAGGGGTTTCCTGCGGACCGTTGCCGTTGTCACTGGCCCTGAGCATGGCGATCGAGCGTTCCACTGCGTCCTCCGTCATCGGCTGCCCGGTGCGGAGCACGAGCATCATCTCGTCGAACAGGCGCTGGATCAGACGGACTTCCGCTGCTTCGCCGATCGCGCTGACCTGGTTGTCCCGAACATGGATGTCGGCCTTCGGGAAGGCCTTCTCGATCACACGAAGCAGGGCGTCACCGGGACCGAGCACCGCCACCATGGGGTGGCTGGCCGGAACGGTGAAGTGGGCTCGCGCCTGTCCCTGCGCCGGTGTGTGAGCTGTCGATGTCTGAGTCATGGGCCGGCACTGTGGCCTGCACATACCTCCCGCTGAGGGGCCGCGCCGATCGACGACCTCCGGAGTACCAAGGGTACGTCGCCCCGGCGGCTGTACCGAGGGGTTTTCCAGCGCCCCTCCGGCCGGCCTCGGGCGGGCCGAGCACGGGTGTCCGTGCCCCGGTGCGGGGCGCCCGGGCCGCTACGCGAAGTGGCGGAAGCCGATCGTCGGCACCGCCCGGCGCCGCGGCCCCCGGGCCGCGTCCCGCGGGAGCAGCTCGTCGAGGAAGCCGTAGCGGCCGCGCAGCCCGTCCGGGGCGGTCCGCCACCAGTGGGCCACCTCGGCCCAGCCCGGGGCCGACAGGGAGCCGCCGAACTCCTGGACCGACAGGGCCGCCGTCAGGCCCGCGAAGGCGAGCCGGTCGACCAGCGGCCACCCGGCCAGCGTCCCGGTGACGAACCCGGCCATGTAGACGTCCCCGGCGCCGGTCGGGTCGAGCTCGTCCACCACGATCCCCGGCACCTCCGCCGTCTCGCCGGACCCCGAATCCACCGCGTACGAGCCCTCGGCACCCAGCGTGACCACGGCGACCGGAACCCGCTCGGCCAGCGCCCGCGCCGCCGCCCTCGGGCACTCGGTCCGCGTGTACCGCATCGCCTCCCCCGCGTTCGGCAGGAACGCGTCGCAGTGCTCCAGGTCTGCCAGTGCGCCGAGGTCCCAGCGGCCCGTCTCGTCCCACCCCACGTCCGCGAAGATCCGCGAGCCGCGGCGGGCCGCCTCCCCGATCCAACCGTCCGCCCGGTCCGGGGCCAGCGAGGCCACGGCTGCCCGGGTGCGCGGCGGGCACTGCGGGAAGGGGGCGGGGTCGGCCGGGGGCGGCGCCTCGTGGCCGTGCGAGATCATCGTCCGCTCGCCCTCGTACGCCATCGAGACGGTGACGGGGCTGTGCCAGCCGGGAATGGTCCGCGACATGGACAGGTCGATGCCCTCGCCCTGTTCCAGCGCGTCCCAGCAGTACTCGCCGTAGTGGTCGTCCCCGAAGGCCGCGGCCAGCGAGGTCCGCAGACCCAGCCGGGCGAGCGCGGTGGCCATGTTGGCCACGCCGCCGGGGCTGGAGCCCATGCCGCGCGCCCAGGACTCCGTACCGCGCACCGGGGCGGAGTCGAGGCCGGTGAAGATGATGTCGAGGAAGACCGTGCCGGTCAGGAAGACGTCGTACCCCGGGTCCTGGGGATCGCGCAGCGGACCGAGCGGGTCCACGTCGGCGCTGAGGCTGAGTCTGCTGTCCCGGTTGGTCACGGTGCACTCCCCGATCGGCGCGAAGGGTCGTCTCTGCCGGCGGCGGATTCCGGCGGAAGGCCGGCGGCCCCGCCCGTCCGGGCCGGACTCACAGCCCAGTGTGGCGTACGTCACCACCGGGCCGCTGCCCCACCAGGCGGGGCGCGGGCGCCCGCCCGCGCCCCCGTCAGTCCTGGCGCCGCTTGGGCAGCGGCACCCGGGCGAGGTCCGCGGCGACGGTCAGTTCGCCCTCGAAGCCGGCCGCGCGGGCCTGCCGCTCGAACTCGAAGGGGTCGCCGTACCGCTGCGAGAAATGCGTCAGCACGAGGTGGCGCACTCCGCCGTCGCGGGCGACGCGGGCCGCCTGGCCGGCGGTCAGGTGCCCGTGGTCGGCGGCCAGCTGCGCATCCTCGTCGAGGAAGGTGGACTCGATGACCAGCATGTCGCAGCCCTCCGCCAGGGCCTCCACGCCGGGGCAGAGCCGGGTGTCCATGACGAAGGCGAAGCTCTGGCCGGGCCGCAGCTCGCTGACGTCGTCGAGCGTGACCCCGTCCAGCCGGCCCTCGCGCTGGATCCGGCCCACGTCGGGGCCCTTGATCCCGTGCCGGGCGAGGAGTTCGGGCAGCATGCGGCGCCCGTCGGGCTCGGTGAGCCGATACCCGAAGGACTCCACCGGGTGGGACAGGAGACGGGCTTCGAGGACGTACGAGGGCCCCTCGGCCAGCGTTCCGTCCTGCGCCACGGGCTCCTCGCGCAGCTGGACGGTCTCCCGGTAGGCGGTGGCGTACCGGAGCCGGTCGAAGAACTTCTGCCCGGAGGCCGGGTAGTGCGCGGTGACCGGGTGCGGGACCTGGTCGAGGTTGATGCGCTGGATCACCCCGGCGAGGCCGAGGCTGTGGTCGCCGTGGAAGTGGGTGACGCAGATCCGGTTGATGTCGTGCGCGGCCACCCCCGCGCGGAGCATCTGCCGCTGGGTCCCCTCGCCCGGGTCGAAGAGGATCCCCTCGCCGTCCCACCGCAGGAGGTAGCCGTTGTGGTTGCGGTGGCGGGTGGGCACCTGACTGGCGGTGCCCAGCACCACGAACTCTCGTACGGACACGGCCTTATCCCGGCGGCCACTGCAGGCCGCGCCCGCCCAGGACGTGCGCGTGCGCGTGGAAGACCGTCTGGCCCGCGCCGGAGCCCGTGTTGAACACGATCCGGTAGCCGTGGCCGTCGATCTTCTCCTGGGCGGCGATGGCCCCGGCCTCGCGCAGCACGTCGGCGGCGAGCTCCGGCGCCCCGGCGGCCAGCGACGCCGCGTCGGGGTAGTGCGCCTTGGGGATGACGAGCACGTGCGTGGGCGCCTGCGGGTTGATGTCCCGGAAGGCGACGACCGTGTCGGTCTCCAGGACCACGGTCGCCGGAACCTGCCCCGCGACGATCTTGCAGAACAGGCAGTCCGCCTGCGGTTCGCCGGCCATCGATGCGCCTTCCGTGAGGTGGGGTGGTGAACCGGGCGGGCGGCCCGGATCGGTGTGGATCATTCTGGAGATCGTATCCGGCGCCGACCCGCCCCCACGGGGGATTTCAGGACCAGCGGCCGGTGCGAGCCAGCAGGACCGCCGCCGCCGCGGTGCCCGCCGTGGACGTGCGCAGCACCGAGGGGCCCAGGCGGAAGGGGTGGGCGCCCGCCTCGGCGAAGAGGGCCAGCTCCTCGGGCGAGACGCCGCCCTCGGGGCCGACCACCAGGACGACGGAGCCCGCGGCCGGGAGCTCGGCCGTGGCCAGGGCGCCCGACGGGTGGTCGCGGTCCTCGTGGAGCACCACCGCCAGGTCGGCGTCGGCCAGCAGGGCCGCGACCTGCTTGGTGGTCATGGCCTCGGCCACCTCGGGGAAGCGGACCCGGCGGGACTGCTTGCCCGCCTCGCGGGCGGTGTTGCGCCACTTGGCCAGCGACTTGGCGCCACGGTCGCCGCGCCACTGGGTGATACAGCGCGAGGCCTGCCAGGGGACGATCGCGTCCACCCCGGTCTCGGTCATCGTCTCGACGGCCACCTCGCCGCGGTCGCCCTTGGGCAGGGCCTGGACCACGGTGATCCGGACCTCCGGCTCGGGCTCACGGCCCGTGGCGGACACCACCACGGCCAGCCGGTCCTTGCCTTCCGCCGCCTCGACCACGGCCTCGGCCCAGCCGCCGCGGCCGTCGGTGAGGACCACCTCCTCGCCCGGGTTCAGCCGCTTCACGGACACCGCGTGCCGGCCCTCCGGGCCGTCCAGGACGAACTCCGGCCCCGCGGGGACCTCCTCGACCACGAACACGGGGGCGGTCATGACGTACTCCTCTGCTGCATCTCGTTCAACGTGCTCTGTGCCTCGGCCAGTTCCGCCGCCAGCACCTCCACCAGCTCCCCGGCCGGCATCGCCCGGGCCAGCCGGTGGCCCTGCCCGGCCCACAGGGCCATGCCCTGCGGGTCGCCGGCCGCGGCGGCCGCCTTGCGCAGCCCCGCGGTCATGTGGTGGACCTGCGGGTAGGCGGCGGGGGCGTAGGGGCCGTGCTCCCGCATGAAACGGTTGACCAGGCCGCGGGCCGGGCGCCCGGAGAACGCCCTGGTGAGCTCGGTGTGCGGGAACAGTGGGTCCGTCAGCGCCTTCTTGTGCAGCGGGTGCGCCCCGGACTCCGGGCAGGCGAGGAAGGCCGTGCCGAGCTGGGCCGCCTCCGCGCCGGCCGCCAGCAGCGCCGCGATCTGCGAGCCGCGCATCAGGCCGCCCGCCGCGATGATCGGGAGGGCCACCGCCTCGCGCACCTGCGCCACCAGCGCGAGCAGGCCGACCCCGGCCGTGGCGTCGGCCTGCGGGTCGTCGCGGTGGGTGCCCTGGTGGCCGCCCGCCTCCACGCCCTGGACGCAGACGGCGTCGGCGCCCGCCGCCTGGGCGGCGCGGGCCTCGTCGATCGAGGTGACGGTGACGATGCTGTACGTGCCCGCCGTGCGCAGGGAGGCGATGACGGCGGCCGTGGGGCAGCCGTAGGTGAACGACACCACCGGGACCGGGTCCTCCAGGAGGATCGCCAGCTTGGCGTCGTAGCCGTCGTCGCTGGTGCCGAGGGTGTCCTCTTCGGCGATCGAGACGTCGTACCAGGTGGCCTCGCCGGCGAGTTGGCCGCGGTAGGCCTCGACGGCGGCCTGGTCGACGGGGCCGGTCTGCGGCATGAAGAGGTTCACGCCGAACGGGCGGCGGGTGAGCGCGCGCAGCCGTTTGACCTCCTGGTACATGCCGTCGGCGGTCTTGTAGCCGCCGGCGAGGAAGCCCAGGGCGCCCGCCTCGCACACGGCGGCGGCGAGCGGCGGACAGGAGGCCCCGCCCGCCATGGGAGCCTGCACGATCGGGTACCGGTGGAGACCGCTCAGTGCCAAGGACATGTCCAGCATCGTGCCACGTCCCGCCCACGGCGCCGAATCTCCGCGATCGCCCCCGCCATCACCCCGCCCGACCGGTGTCCCGGCAGGAGCGCCGAGCCCGGCCCGGGGTATCCCCGGACCGGGCTCGTACGTCGTGCACGCGGTCTCCCGCGGGCGGCTCAGCGGCCGTTGAACGCGTCCTTCAGACGGCTGAAGAGGCCCTGCTGGCCCGGCGCGAACTGGCCCATCGGCCGCTCCTCGCCGCGCAGCTTGGCGAGCTGGCGCAGCAGCTCCTCCTGCTGGGCGTCCAGCTTGCCCGGGGTCTGCACCTCGACGTGGACGATCAGGTCGCCGCGGCCGCCGCCGCGCAGGTGGGTCACGCCCCGGCCGTGCAGCGGGATCGACTGGCCGGACTGGGTGCCGGGCCGGATGTCGACCTCCTCCATGCCGTCGAGCGTCTCCAGCGGGCACTTGGTGCCGAGGGCCGCCGCCGTCATGGGGATGGTCACCGTGCAGTGCAGGTCGTCGCCGCGCCGCTGGAAGATCGGGTGCGGCAGCTCGTGGATCTCGACGTACAGGTCGCCGGCGGGGCCGCCGCCGGGGCCGACCTCGCCCTCGCCCGCGAGCTGGATCCGGGTGCCGTTCTCGACGCCGGCCGGGATCTTGACCGTGAGGCTGCGGCGGGAGCGGACCCGGCCGTCGCCCGCGCACTCGGGGCACGGGGTCGGGACGACGGTGCCGAAGCCCTGGCACTGGGGGCAGGGGCGCGAGGTCATGACCTGGCCCAGGAAGGACCGGGTGACCTGCGAGACCTCACCGCGGCCGCGGCACATGTCACACGTCTGCGCCGAGGTGCCGGGCGCCGCGCCCTCACCGGAGCAGGTGGTGCAGACGACGGCGGTGTCGACCTGGATGTCCTTGGTCGTACCGAACGCGGCCTCGTCCAGCTCCAGGTCGAGGCGGATCATGGCGTCCTGGCCGCGACGGGTCCGCGAGCGCGGTCCGCGCTGCGCCGCCTGGCCGAAGAAGGCGTCCATGATGTCCGAGAAGTTGCCGAAGCCGCCCGCGCCGAAGCCGCCCGCGCCACCGGCGCCGCCCGAGGAGGACAGCGGGTCCCCGCCGAGGTCGTAGACCTGCTTCTTCTGCGGGTCCGAGAGGACCTCGTACGCGGCGTTGATCTCCTTGAAGCGCTCCTGCGTCTTCGGGTCCGGATTCACGTCCGGGTGGAGTTCGCGCGCCAGGCGGCGGAAGGCCTTCTTGATCTCGTCCTGCGATGCGTCGCGGCGTACGCCGAGTACGGCGTAGTAGTCCGTGGCCACTTACGACTCCGCCAGGATCTGTCCGACGTAACGTGCCACTGCGCGTACCGCTCCCATCGTTCCGGGGTAGTCCATGCGGGTCGGTCCGACCACGCCGAGTTTGGCGACACTCTCGCCGCCCGAACCGTAGCCGACCGACACGACGGACGTGGAGTTCAGTCCCTCGTAAGCGTTCTCATGTCCGATTCGTACAGCCATGCCTGATTCACTGGCCTCGCCGAGCAGCTTGAGGAGCACGACCTGCTCCTCCAGCGCCTCCAGCACCGGCCTGATCGTCAGGGGGAAATCATGTCCGGAGCGCGTCAGATTGGCGGTACCGCCGATCATCAGCCGCTCCTCCGCCTCCTCCGCCAGCGTCTCCAGCAACGTCTGGAGCACGGTCGCGACCGTGCCCCGGTCGTCCGGCTCGAAGGCCTCCGGGAGGTCCTGCACGAGCCGCGGCACATCGGTGAACCGGCGGCCGACGACCCTGCTGTTGAGCCGCGCCCGCAGATCGGCGAGCGAGCTCTCGGCGAACGGCGCCTGGCAGTCGACCAGCCGCTGTTCGACCCGGCCGGTGTCGGTGATCAGCACCAGCATCAGGCGGGCCGGCGCCAGCGCGAGCAGTTCGACGTGCCGGACCGTGGAGCGGGTCAGCGACGGGTACTGCACGATCGCGACCTGCCGGGTCAGCGTCGAGAGCAGCCGCACCGTCCGGCCGATGACGTCGTCGAGGTCGACGGCGCCGTCGAGGAAGTTCTGGATGGCCCGGCGCTCCGGCGTCGACAGCGGCTTGACGTCCGCCAGCTTGTCGACGAAGAGGCGGTAGCCCTTGTCCGTGGGGATCCGGCCGGCACTCGTGTGCGGCTGGGCGATGTAGCCCTCCTCCTCCAGGACGGCCATGTCGTTGCGCACGGTGGCCGGCGAGACGCCGAGCTTGTGGCGCTCGGTCAGCGCCTTGGAGCCGACCGGCTCCTCCGTCCCGACGTAGTCCTGGACGATGGCGCGGAGCACCTCGAGTCTGCGTTCGCTGAGCATCGCGCACACCTCCAGCTGTGATGCGGGTCGTCGTGGTCCACTGCTTCTGGCACTCGCCTCGTCGGAGTGCCAGCGATCCCCCGGCCAGTGTACGGCCGGGTAGTGCACGGCTAGCAAGGGTGGCCCGCCAGGTAGCGTCGCGGTATGGACGTACGGTGGGAAGACACGAATTGGGAACGTTTGACACGGCGGACCGGCCGCAAGCGTCTTCCGGTGTGGGATTGCACGGTGGGACTGGTGGTCGGGGACGATTCCGTCCTGATGATCGACCCCGGTTCGAGCGTTCGTGAGGGGGCCTCGCTGAGGGCCGAGGCCGAGCGGCTGACGGGCCGGCACGTGACCCATATCGCATTCACCCACGGACATTTCGATCACGTCCTGGGCAGCGCGGCCTTCTCCGGGGCCGAGGTCTACGGGGCGGTCGGGCTCGACGGCGAGCTCCGCTCGGGACGCGAAGAGCTCCGGGAGGACGCGGTGCGCCAGGGCCTGGACGCGGCCGAGGCCGCCGAGGCCGCGGACCTGCTGGTGCCCCCGCGGCACCTGGTGTCGGGCGAGTGGACGCTCGACCTGGGCGGCGTCCAGGTGCTGCTGGCCAACGTGGGGCCCGGCCACACCCCCTACGACCTCGCCGTCTTCGTGCCGGGCGAGCGCGAGACGGTGTTCTGCGGCGACCTCGTGGAGGAGTCCGGCGAGCCCCAGGCGGGCCGGGACGCGCTGCCCGAGCAGTGGCCGGCGGCCGTGGACCGACTGCTGGCGCTGGGCGGGGAGGACGCGCTGTACGTGCCGGGGCACGGCGCCGTGGTCGACGCGGCCTTCGTCCGCGCGCAACGCGACGCACTGGCCGCCCGGTTCGGTCTGACGGACCCGGGCGCGCACCCGCTCCCCCAGGGGCGGCCGGATGCGTGAGTACTCCCCCGACCTGACCCCGCCGTGGAAGCGCGCCCGGGCCGTGCCCGAGGTGCCCGCCGATCCCGACCTGGTGGTCGAGGTGGCCGGTACGGACTTCTGCGGCGCCGTGGTGGCCTGCGAGGCGGGCACGGTGACCCTGGAGGACCGCTTCGGCAAGCGGCGGGTCTTCCCGCTGGAGCCCCGCGGCTTCCTGCTGGAGGGGGCCGTGGTCACCCTCGTCCGGCCCGCCGCCCGGACCTCGGCGGGGCCGCGGCGCACGGCCTCGGGCTCGATCGCGGTCCCGGGGGCCCGGGCCCGGGTGGCGCGGGCGGGGCGGATCTACGTGGAGGGCCGGCACGACGCCGAGCTGGTCGAGCGGGTGTGGGGCGACGACCTGCGGATCGAGGGCGTCGTCGTGGAGTACCTGGAGGGCGTCGACCACCTGCCCGACGTCGTCGCGGAGTTCGCGCCCGGCCCGGACGCCCGCCTGGGCGTCCTGGTCGACCACCTGGTGCCCGGCTCGAAGGAGTCCCGGATCGCCGCGGCCGTCGCCTGTGACGACGTGCTGGTGCTGGGCCACCCGTACGTGGACGTCTGGCAGGCCGTGAAGCCGTCCGCGCTGGGCATCGCCGCCTGGCCCGAGGTCCCGCGCGGCCAGGACTGGAAGACGGGCGTCTGCCGGGCGCTGGGCTGGCCCGAGCACACCGGGGCCGCCTGGCAGCACGTCCTGTCCCGCGTGACGTCGTACAGGGACCTGGAGCCCGCCCTGCTGGGCGCGGTGGAGCACCTCATCGACCACGTCACGGCCTGACCCGGCCCGCGGCCCGACCCGCGCCGCCGAGGCTCGGGCCGGGCGGCCGGTGTCAGTCGACCAGGTCCCGGACCACCGCGTCGGCCAGCAGCCGGCCCCGCAGGGTGAGCACGGCGCGCCCGGCCGCGTACGGGCCCGGCTCCAGCAGGCCGTCCTCCACGGCGCGGCGGGAGGCCGCCAGGCCGGCCGGGGCAAGCAGGGACAGCGGGCAGCCGTCCACGAGCCGCAGCTCCAGCAGGATCCGCTCGACGCGCCGGTCCTCCTCGGACAGCAGCTCGCGGCCGGCGCCGGGGGACCGGCCCGCGGCCAGCGCGGCCGCGTAGGCGCCGGGGTGCTTCACGTTCCACCAGCGCACCCCGCCGACGTGGCTGTGCGCGCCGGGGCCCGCGCCCCACCAGTCCGCGCCCCGCCAGTACAGCTCGTTGTGCAGGCAGCGGCCCGCCTCGGAGGCGGCCCAGTTGGAGACCTCGTACCAGGAGTAGCCGGCCGCGGCGAACACCTCGTCCGCGATCAGGTACCGGTCCGCGTGGACGTCGTCGTCGGTCATGGGGACCTCGCCGCGGCGGATCCGGCGGGCGAGCTGAGTGCCCTCCTCCACGATCAGGGCGTACGCCGAGACGTGGTCCGGGCCGGCGCCGAGGGCCGCGTCCAGCGAGGCCCGCCAGTCGTCGTCCGACTCCCCTGGCGTGCCGTAGATCAGGTCCAGGTTGACGTGCTCGAAGCCGGCCCGGCGGGCCTCCGCGACGCAGGCCTCGGGGCGGCCCGGGGTGTGCGTGCGGTCGAGCACCTTCAGGACGTGCTGCCGCGCGCTCTGCATGCCGAAGGAAATCCGGTTGAAGCCGCCGGCGCGCAGCTCGGCCAGGTAGGCCGGGTCGACCGACTCCGGGTTGGCCTCGGTGGTGATCTCCGCGTCCTCGGCCAGGCCGAACTCGTCGCGGATCGCCGCGAGCATGCGGACCAGGTGCGCGGCGGGCAGCAGCGTGGGCGTGCCGCCGCCGACGAACACCGTGCGGACGGGCCGCGGGTCGTCGCCGAGGACCTTGCGGGCGAGGCGGACCTCGTCGATCAGGGTGTCGGCGTAGTTCTCCCGGGAGGCGAGCACGCCGCCGGAGCCGCGCAGCTCGGTCGCGGTGTAGGTGTTGAAGTCGCAGTACCCGCAGCGGGTGGCGCAGTACGGGACGTGCAGGTAGAACCCCAGCGGACGGTCCCCGGCGCCCGCCAGGGCGTGCGGCGGCAGCGCGCCGTCTTCGGGCACGGGCTCGCCGTCGGGCAGTGCGGAAGGCATGCGCCCATTGTCCCGTACGCGGGCCGCGGGCCCGTCCGGGCGGGCGCCCGGCGGCCACCCGGCAGCCGCTGCCGCGGGAGGGCCCGGCGGTCCGCCGGGCCCCGTACCGCAGGGCTCAGGCCTCGCGGGCGCCCTCGTACATCTCGTCGATCAGGTGCTTGAACTCACGCTCGACGACCGGCCGCTTCAGCTTGAGGCTGGGCGTGAGGTCGCCGTGCTCCACGTCGAGGTCGCGCGGCAGGATCCGGAACTTCTTGATCGTCTGCCAGCGCTGCAGCCCCTCGTTGAGGGTCTGCACGTAGGTTTCGACCAGCCGGTTCGTCTCGGCGGCGGCCAGCACCTCGGCGTACGTCCTGCCCTCGAGCCCGTTCTCGGCGGCCCAGCCCATGATGGAGGGCTCGTCGAGGGCGACCAGCGCGGAGCAGAAGTTCCGGTCGGCGCCGTGCACGACGATGCTCGACACGTACGGGCAGATCGCCTTGAACTGGCCCTCGATCTCGGCCGGGGCGACGTACTTGCCGCCGGAGGTCTTGATCAGGTCCTTCTTGCGGTCCGTGATGCGCAGGTAGCCGTCGGGCGAGAGCTCGCCGATGTCGCCGGTGTGCAACCAGCCGTCCTCTTCGAGCACCTCGGCGGTCTTCTCGGGCTGGCCGTGGTAGCCCTGCATGACGCCGGGGCCGCGCAGCAGGATCTCGCCGTCGTCGGCGATGCGGACCTCGGTGCCGGGGAGCGGCTTGCCGACGGTGCCGGTGCGGTAGGCCTCGCCGGGGTTGACGAAGGAGGCGGCGCTGGACTCGGTCAGGCCGTAGCCCTCCAGGATGTGGATGCCGGCGCCGGAGAAGAAGTAGCCGATCTCGGGGGCCAGGGCGGAGGCGCCGGAGACGGCGGCGCGCAGCCGGCCGCCGAAGGCCTCGCGGAGCTTGGAGTAGACGAGCGCGTCGGCGATCTTGTGCTTGGTGGTGAGGCCGAAGGGGGCGGTGGCCCGGCCGGTGCGGCGGTAGTTGTCCTGGGTGACCTTGGCGTACTCGCGGGCGACGTCGACGGCCCACTGGAAGATCTTGTACTTGGCCCCGCCGCCGGCCCGGGCCTTGCCCGCGGCCCCGTTGTAGACCTTCTCGAAGATGCGCGGGACGGCCGCCATGTAGGTGGGCTGGACGACCGGCAGGTTCTCGACGATCTTGTCGATGCGGCCGTCGACGGCGGTGACGTGCCCGACCTCGATCTGGCCGGAGGTCAGGACCTTGCCGAAGACGTGCGCCAGCGGCAGCCACAGGTACTGGACGTCCTCGGCGGTGATCAGACCGGTGGCCACGGTGGCCTTGGCCATGTACGACCAGTTGTCGTGCGGGAGCCGCACGCCCTTGGGGCGGCCGGTGGTGCCGGAGGTGTAGATGAGGGTGGCGAGCTGGTCGGCGGTGATGGCGCCGATGCGCTCCTCGACCGCCTCCGGGTACTCGGTGAGGTACTGCTTGCCGCGGGCCTCCAGATCGGCGAGGGAGACCACCCAGCCCTCCGGGTCGCCCTGGGCGGGAACCGCGTCGGCGGCCTCCAGGACCACGACGTGCCGGAGGTCGGGCAGGTCGGTGCGGCGCTCGCGGGCCTTGGCCAGCTGCGCGGCGTCCTCGGCGATCAGCACCCGGCTGGCGGAGTCCTTGAGGATGAACGCGGACTCGTCGGCGTTGGTACTGGGGTAGATGGTGGTGACCGCGCCGCCCGCGCACATCACGCCGAGGTCGGACAGGATCCACTCGACGCGGGTGTTGGAGGCCAGCGCGACCCGCTCCTCGGCCTTGAGGCCGAGGTCGATCAGGCCGGCTGCGATGGCGAAGACCCGCTCGGCCGCCTGGCCCCAGCTCAGCGACCTCCAGTCGTCGGGGCCGCTGCCGGAGGCCGGGGGCACCGGGTACCGGTAGGCCTCGGCGTTGGGCGTGGCGGCGACACGCTCAAGGAAGAGGGCCGCCACGGAGGGCGGGCGGTTCTCGATCAGGGTCTGTGTGTCGCTCACGGACGTCCTCCGGACCACGCGGCAGGGCCTGCCGACCAGGGGGTGGGCGGCGGGCTTCCGACAGGGCTGGCAGCAATCTTGCGGCCAAAGTGTTGTAACTCGCGGGTAACCAACGGCAGTGATCAGGGTAGGGGCCCTCCGCCTGCCGCGTAAGGGCCCTTGAGCCGCCGATTCATAACGAAACAGGCCCCCGCATGTGTACGCGGGGACCTGTTCCGCCTGCAACGGCGGGTGACGGCGGCGAGCTGCTACTTCTTCTTGCCGCCGGATTCGTCGCTCGAGAGGACGGCGATGAAGGCGTCCTGGGGGACCTCCACGGAGCCGACCATCTTCATGCGCTTCTTGCCTTCCTTCTGCTTCTCCAGCAGCTTCCGCTTACGGGAGATGTCACCGCCGTAGCACTTGGCGAGGACGTCCTTGCGGATGGCGCGGATGGTCTCGCGGGCGATGACGCGCGAGCCGATCGCGGCCTGGATCGGCACCTCGAAGGCCTGCCGGGGGATGAGCTCGCGCAGCTTGGCGACGAGGCGCACGCCGTAGGCGTAGGCGGCGTCCTTGTGGGTGACCGCGGAGAAGGCGTCGACCTTGTCGCCGTGCAGCAGGATGTCGACCTTGACCAGGCTGGAGGCCTGCTCGCCGGTGGGCTCGTAGTCGAGGGAGGCGTAGCCGCGCGTCTTCGACTTCAGCTGGTCGAAGAAGTCGAAGACGATCTCCGCGAGCGGCAGCGTGTAGCGGATCTCGACGCGGTCCTCGGAGAGGTAGTCCATGCCGAGCAGCGTGCCGCGGCGGGTCTGGCACAGCTCCATGATCGCGCCGATGAACTCGGTGGGCGCGAGCACGGTGGCCCGCACGACCGGCTCGAACACGTCGCGGATCTTGCCCTCGGGGAACTCGCTCGGGTTGGTGACCGTGACCTCCGTGCCGTCCTCCAGCACGACGCGGTAGACCACGTTCGGGGCGGTGGCGATCAGGTCGAGGCCGAACTCGCGCTCCAGGCGCTCGCGGACCACGTCCAGGTGGAGCAGGCCGAGGAAGCCGACGCGGAAGCCGAAGCCGAGGGCCGCGGAGGTCTCCGGCTCGTAGACCAGGGCCGCGTCGTTGAGCTGGAGCTTGTCCAGGGCCTCGCGCAGCTCCGGGTAGTCCGAGCCGTCGAGCGGGTACAGGCCCGAGAAGACCATCGGCTTCGGGTCCTTGTAGCCGCCGAGCGCCTCGGTGGCACCGCCGGTCTGCTGGGTGATGGTGTCGCCGACCTTGGACTGGCGGACGTCCTTCACACCGGTGATCAGGTAGCCCACCTCGCCGACGGAGAGGCCGTCGGCCGGCAGCATCTCGGGCGAGTTGGTGCCGATCTCCAGCAGCTCGTGCGTGGCGCCGGTGGACATCATCCGGATGCGCTCGCGCTTGTTGAGCGTGCCGTCGACCACACGGACGTACGTCACGACACCGCGGTACGAGTCGTAGACCGAGTCGAAGATCATCGCGCGGGCGGGGGCGTCCTTGACGCCGACCGGCGCCGGGACGGTCTGCACGACGCGGTCGAGCAGGGCCTCCACGCCGACACCCGTCTTGGCGGAGACGCGCAGCACGTCGTCGGGGTCGCAGCCGACCAGGTTCGCCAGCTCCTCGGCGAACTTCTCCGGCTGGGCCGCCGGCAGGTCGATCTTGTTGAGGACCGGGACGATGGCGAGGTCGTTCTCCATCGCCAGGTACAGGTTGGCGAGGGTCTGCGCCTCGATGCCCTGGGCCGCGTCCACCAGGAGGATCGTGCCCTCGCACGCGGCGAGGGAGCGCGAGACCTCGTAGGTGAAGTCGACGTGCCCGGGCGTGTCGATCATGTTGAGGATGTGCGTCCGGCCCACGCCGTCGCCCGAGGTGGGCGCCCAGGGCAGTCGGACCGCCTGGGACTTGATCGTGATGCCGCGTTCACGTTCGATGTCCATGCGGTCGAGGTACTGGGCGCGCATCTGCCGCTGGTCGACGACCCCGGTGAGCTGCAGCATCCGGTCGGCAAGCGTCGACTTGCCGTGGTCGATGTGCGCGATGATGCAGAAATTGCGGATCAGCGCCGGGTCGGTACGGCTCGGCTCGGGCACGTGGCTGGGGATGGCGGGCACGCAGTGTCCTGATTCTCGGGTCGCAGAAGCGTTGGGTCGGATCTGTACGCAGCTCCCATGGTCCCATGGACGGGGCAGTGCGCTCGGTTTGGGCCACCCCGAGGGCCCCTGGTAGCCTGGGCAGCTGTGTCTCGTACGCCCTCTCACCCGTGGGCGCCTCCCCGGACGCAGTCCGGGGGGTAGGGGCACGACCGGAAGATCAAACTCTGAACCTGAAAAGGCTCTTTCGTGGCGAACATCAAGTCCCAGATCAAGCGGATCAAGACGAACGAGAAGGCGCGCCTGCGCAACAAGTCCGTCAAGTCCGAGCTCCGCACCTTCATCCGCAAGGCCAACGAGGCCGTCGTCGCCGGCGACGTCGAGAAGGCCACCGCTGCGGCGCGCGTCGCCTCGCGGAAGCTGGACAAGGCTGTGTCGAAGGGTGTCATCCACAAGAACGCCGCCGCCAACAAGAAGTCGGCGCTGGCCTCCAAGGTTGCCTCCCTTCAGGGCTGAGCACTCGATGTGATCGCCGGGAAGGACCCAGCGGGCCCTCTCATCCGCTCCTGACCGGCACCCCAGCGCCGCACGCGGCCTGCGTTCGCCACGCGGGTGCGGCGCACACACAGTAGTAACCGAAGGCCCCGGCCGCCCCCTTTCCCCAGGGAGGCGTACGGGGCCTTCGGCGTGCCCGGGCCCGGGGCCCGGTCAGTACGCGGGGCGGCGGGGGCGGGCCGCACGGGCGACGGCCACCACGGCCTTCTCCAGCGCGTACTCGGGGTCGTCGCCGCCGCCCTTGACGCCCGCGTCGGCCTCGGCGACCGCGCGGAGGGCGTCGGCGACCCCGTCGGCGGACCAGCCCCGCATCTGCTGGCGCACCCGGTCGATCTTCCACGGGGGCATGCCGAGGTCGCGGGCCAGGTCGGCGGGACGGGCGCCGCGCGGCGCGGAGGCCAGCTTGCCGATCGCCCGGACGGCCTGTGCCAGGGCGCTGGTGATCAGCACCGGGGCCACCCCGGTCGCGAGCGACCACCGCAGGGCCTCCAGGGCCTCCGCCGCACGCCCCTCCACCGCCCGGTCGGCGACCGTGAAGCTCGAGGCCTCGGCCCGGCCGGTGTAGTAGCGGCCGACCACGGCCTCGTCGATGGTGCCCTCGACGTCCGCGCAGAGCTGCGCCACCGCGCTCGCCAGCTCCCGCAGGTCGCTGCCGATCGCGTCGACGAGGGTCTGGCAGGCCTCCGGGGTCGCCGACCGGCCCAGGGTGCGGAACTCGCCCCGGACGAAGGCCAGCCGGTCCGCCGCCTTCGTCATCTTCGGGCAGGCGATCTCCCGGGCCCCCGCCTTGCGGGCGGCGTCCAGCAGGCCCTTGCCCTTCACGCCGCCGGCGTGGAGGAGCACGAGGGCGATGTCCTCGACGGGCGCGGCGATGTACGCCTTGACCTCCTTGACCGTGTCCGCGGACAGGTCCTGCGCGTTGCGCACGACCAGCACCTTGCGCTCGGAGAACAGCGAGGGGCTGGTGAGCTCGGCCAGCGTGCCGGGCTGGAGCTGCTCGGACGTCAGGTCGCGCACGTCCGTGTCGGGATCGGCGGCGCGGGCGGCCGCCATCACCTCCCGTACGGCGCGGTCGAGCAGCAGGTCCTCCTGCCCCACCGCGAGGGTGAGCGGGGCGAGCGGATCGTCGGTGGGGTTCTTCCTGGTGGCCATCGCCCCCAGCATCCCACGCCGCACCGACAGGCCTCCGCCCCGCGTACCCGAGAATGGTCGGGTGAACCTGCGACATGTACTGGTGCTGCCCGACCGCGACGCCGCGGAGGAGGTGGCCGAGGAGGCCGTCGACCGCTTCGGCCTCCAGGAGGAGCCCCAGTTGGTCCGCGACGCCCTGGCCGGCGAGGACGACGCCGAGGACGCCCAGTGGCTGGTCGTCGTCGAGGACCCGCGGGAACGGCTCGACGCCGCGGCACTGGACGGCCTCGCCGCCGAGTACGAGGGCTGGCTGGAAGCCCCGTAGAAGGCCGTGCAGGGCCCGTCTCAGGCCTTGCGGACGATCTGCACGTCGAGCGTCACGTCCACGCTCGACCCGACGGCCGCGATCCCGTTGGCCAGCACCGACTGCCAGGTGAGGGCGAAGTCCTCGCGGTGGAGTTCGGCGGAGGCCCGGCAGGCGGCGCGAGGCTCGCCGTCCAGGCCCGTGCCCAGCCCGAGGTACTCGGTGTCGAGGGTCACCGACCGGCTGGTGCCGTGCAGGGTCAGCGCGCCCGCGACGGTCCACCGGCTGCCGCTGCGGTGGATGAACCGCTCGCTGTAGAACTCCAAGGTCGGGTAGTGGACCGCGTCCAGGAAGTCCGCCGACCGCAGGTGGTCGTCGCGCATCTTCAGCCCGGTGTCGATGCTCGCCGCGTCGATGATCACGTGCATGGAGGACTCCTCCATGCGGTCGGCGATCCGCACCGCCCCGGCGAAGGTGTTGAACCGGCCCCGGATCCGGGCGAATCCGATGTGCCGGGCCGTGAACCCGATCGACGAGTGCGCCGGGTCGAGCTCCCAGTGTCCGGGCTGCGGCAGCAGCGGCGGTTCCACCGCATCGAGGATGATCTCCGCGGTGCCGGACTGCACCGTGTCCCCGACGATGGTCGCCCCGTGGAACGGGGCGTATCCCTCGGCGGTGACGGTGAGCCGGTACTCCCCCTCCGGCACGGCCGCCGTGAACCCGCCGTACGGGTCGGTCTCGCCGCTGACGACGTGCCGCCCGATCGGATCCGTCACCTCGAACGCGGCCCGGCGGACCGGCTGGTGGACGGTGTCGAGGACCCGACAGCTGAGCAGGTGCGCCGCATGAGGCAGCGTCAGCATCGCAGTGGTGTGCGAGGCGCTGCTTCCCGCTGCGTCTTTCCCTCTTCGGCGTACGAACATGGTTGGTGCACCCCCGTGCTGTGTGGACATGTCCCGCTGTGGCGAAGACGCATTCGATCATGCTGTCGGGTTGTGGGCAAACAGAACGCGGGCGCACGGTTCGGACGCGCCGGCGCCGCCCTCTCCGCGACGGGAACGCGCTCAGTCGGGGCCCACTGCCGGTGATCGCGACGGAGCCGTGGGTGTCGGTGCGCAGGACCGTCGCGCCCAGTGACCGGAGCCGCAGGAGGGTGCCCTGGGCGGGGTGTCCGTAGCGGTTGCCCGCACCGACCGGGACGATGGCGAGCCGGGGCCGGACCCGCTCGTGCAGTGCGGTGTCCTGGTGTGCGGAGCCGTGGTGGGCGACCTTGAGGACGTCGACCGGCCCCAGTTCCGGGTGGTCGCCCAACAGGGCCTGCTGGGAGGGCGGTTCGAGGTCTCCGAGGAGTAGCAGGGTCAGCCCGGCGGTGCGCACCAGCAGGGCCACGCTGGCGTCGTTGGGCCCCTCTGTGGGCGGTCCGCCGGGCGGGGGCCACAGCACCTGCCATTCGAGCGGCCCGGCCCGTCGCCGCTCCCCCGGCGCGGCCGCGGCAACGGGCACGCCGGCTGCCGCCGCGGTCCGCCGGACGAACGCCGCCTGCCCGGCCGGCTCGTCCAGCGTGGTGGTCTGGATGGCGCCGACCGCCCGGCCCCGCAGCACCCCGGGCAGCCCCCCGACGTGGTCGGCGTGGAAGTGGGTCAGCAGGAGCAGCGGCACCCTCCGCACCCCCAGCAGGCGCAGGCACTCGTCCACCGGGCCGGGTTCGGGCCCCGCGTCCACCACCACGGCCGTGCCGGGCCCGGCGGCGAGGACGCCGGCGTCGCCCTGCCCGACCGCGCACTGCACGTAGCTCCAGTCGGGCGGTGGCCAGCCGGTGAGCGTACGGGTGACCTGCGGGGGCCGCAGCACGGCCAGGAACAGCAGCAGGCACAGCGCCCAGCACAGCCACGCCCGGCGCAGGAGCCGCGTTCCGAAGGCCAGGGCGGCCCCCGTCAGGGCGGCCAGCAGCAGCCCGCCGCCGAGCCCGCCCGGCCAGGCCAGCTCCGCCCCGGGCAGGCGCGCCCCGGCCCGGGCCACGGCGGCGATCCACCCGGCCGGCACCGCCGCGCACCGGGCGAGCAGCTCCGCGGCGGGCGGGCACAGCGGGGCCGCCGCGAGCACCGCGAAGCCGAGCACGGTCGCCGGCCCCGCCGCGAGCTCGGCCAGCAGGTTGCACGGCACCCCGACCAGGCTCACCCGGGCCGACAGCACCACGACCACGGGCGCGCAGACGGCCTGGGCAGCGGCGGCGGCCCCCAGCGCCTCGGCGAGCCGGGGCCGCATCCCGCGCCGCCGCAGGGCTGCGCTCCACCGCGGGGCGAGTGTCAGCAGGGACCCGGTGGCCAGGACGGACAGCAGGAAGCCGGGGCTGCGGGCCAGCCACGGATCGTGGAGCACCAGCAGCAGTACGGCGGCGGCAAGGGCGGGGAGCAGGGACCGGCGCCGGCCCGTGGCGAGGGCCAGCAGGGTGACGGCCCCGCAGGCGGCGGCCCGCAGCACGCTCGGCTCGGGCCGGCAGACGACCACGAACGCCAGTGTCAGCGCCGTCCCGGCGAGGGCGGTGGCCCGCAGGGAGAGCCCGAGCCGCGGGGCGAGCCCGCGCCGCTCGGCGAGCTGTGCGCTGGCCGGGGGCCCGATGAGCAGGAACAGCACCACGGTCAGGTTCGCCCCGGAGACGGCCAGCAGGTGCAGCAGGTCGGTGGCCCGGAAGGCCTCGTCCAGCTCGGGCGGCACCCGGGAGGTGTCCCCGACCACGAGGGCCGGCAGCAGCGCCCTGGCATCCGGTGCGAGCCCGTCGGTGGCCCCGCGCAGCCCGGCCCGCAGCCGCCCGGCCAGCCGCTGGACGGCATCGGGGCCGCCCGTCACCCGGGGCCCGGCGTCCCCGGCCGGCCGCAGCAGCGCCACGGCCCGTTCCCCGTCCCGCCCCGGCGCGAGGCGGGCCTGCACCGCGACCCGGGTGGAGGGCAGCAGCCCGCCCCAGTCGGGATGCCCGGCGAGGACGCGGACCGGGGTCTCGACCCTCGTCGCCGCGCCGCCGGGCTCGGTCACCCGGGTCACCACCGCGTCCAGCACGACCACGGGCGGGCCGCCGCCGGTACGGGTGCTGCGCGGATCGGAGGCGACCGTGAGCTCGGTGAGGACCCGGGCGTGGTCCCGGGCCAGGCCGTCGACCGGTCCGGCCCGGGCCTCCGCCTTGGCCAGGGCCGCCACCCCCGCCCCGGCGGCCGCGCACAGCAGGGCGAGGGCCGCGGCGGTGCCGGCACGCCACAGCCGGTCCGGGCGGTGGCATCCGGCGAGGAGCAGCAGCCCGGCGGCCGCCACCGCGAGCCCCGCCCCGCAGGCGCCCCACCCGGCCGGCACGCGCAGGGCGACGGCGGCCGCCGCCCAGGCGGCCAGGGCGGGCACGACCAGCCGCAGGTCCAGGGGCTGCGCGCCCTCGGCCCGCTTCACGGCCGCACCAGTTTGCGCAGGTCGGCGAAGCGGCGCTCGCCGATGCCGTTGACCTGGCGGAGCTCCTCCACGGACCGGAAGCCGCCGCGGGCGGTGCGGAAGTCGACGATGTGCTGCGCCAGCACGGGCCCGACCCCGGGCAGCGCGTCCAGTTGCTCCACCGTGGCCGTACCGAGGCTGATCGGGCCGGCGGACGGCCCGCCGGGCCCCGGTGCGGGCGGTGCCGGACCCCCGACGACGACGTGTTCGCCGTCGATCAGGACCCGCGCCCGGTTCAGACCGGTGGTGTCCGTGCCGGGGTCGACTCCCCCGGCGGCGGTGAGCGCGTCCTCCACCCGCGAACCGGCGGGCAGCCGCCGCACCCCGGGCTCGCGGACCTTGCCGCTGACGTCCACGACGATGCGGGAGCCACCGGCTGCGGTGCCGGGCGGCCTGGGGAGCGGGCCGGGCGTCGGGGCGGGGGCCGTGGCCGGGGCGAGGGCCGGGGGCGCGGTCACCGGCTGTGGCCGGGCGGACCAGTACTGCTGGACCCCGATCCCGACGGCGGCCGCCAGCACGACCGCGACGGCGCCCACGGCACGCGGCCGGACCTCCAGCCGCGCCTGCACCCACAGCGGCAGCCGCTCCTGCACGGCAAGCCACCCCGAGCCCCCGGACGCCCGCACCACCCCCGGTTCCGACGGCTCGTCCCCACCGGGCCCGGCCGACGCCGGCGGGGGCGACAGCGCCGGCGGAGGCGACGGGGGCGAAGTCGGCGACGGAGCCGGAGTCGGCGGCGGGGCCGGCAGCGGCGGCAGGAAGGGCCGTGGCGGCGGTTGCGGCGGATCCGGTACCCCCGGCCCCGGCGGCGCGGCGCCACCGCCGAGGAGGGCTTCCGCCCGGCGTCGCACGACTCCCGCGGCGGCGGCCGCGGAGGTCGCGGCCGTCCGCCCGCGGAAACGGGTACCGGCCGGCCCGCGGAAACCGGTGTCGGGGCGCCCGCGACGGTGTCGTGGGCGGCTGTCGGAGGGACGGGAACGGCCCGGGCCGGGAACGGCTCCGGAACGGTGTGGCCTGCGCGTCTGAAGAGTCATGCCTCGAAGGTAGGGACGAATCCCGGCCACCGTTCGGAATGCTCAAATCCGGTGGACTTCCCACCCCTTGTGGAAAACCGCGCCACCCGTTCCGGTGATCAGCGGGGCGAGACGACCGCCGCCAGCAGCCCCGGTCCCGTGTGCGCGCCGATCACCGCGCCGACCTCGCTGACGTGCATCTCCACCAGGCCCGGGATGCGTTCGCGCAGCCGCTCCGCGAGCTTCTCCGCCCGCTCGGGCGCCGCGAGGTGGTGCACGGCCACGTCCACGTCGGCCGTGCCGGCCCGCTCGACGGCCAGCTCCTCCAGCCTGGCGATGGCCTTGGAGGCCGTCCGCACCTTCTCCAGCATCTCGATGCGCCCGCCGTCCAGCGTGAGCAGCGGCTTCACCGCGAGGGCCGAGCCGAGGAGGGCCTGGGCGGCCCCGATGCGCCCGCCCCGCCGGAGGTAGTCGAGGGTGTCGACGTAGAAGTACGCCGACATGCCCGCGGCCCGCTTCTCCGCGGCGGCCACGGCCTCGTCGACGGAGCCGCCGGTCTCGGCCGTCTCGGCGGCGGCCAGGGCGCAGAACCCGAGGGCCATCGCGACCATGCCCGTGTCGACCACTCGCACCGGCACCGGGGCGGTCTTCGCCGCGAGCACGGCGGCGTCGTAGGTGCCGGAGAAGTCCGCGGAGAGGTGCAGGCTGACGATGCCCGTCGCACCGGTCTCCGCGGCTGCCCGGTAGGCCCGTACGAACTCCTCCGGGCTCGGGCGGGAGGTGGTGACCGAGCGGCGCTTCTGCAGGGCCAGGGCCAGGCTGCGCGCCGAGATCTCGGTGCCCTCTACGAGGGCCTCGCCGCCGACGACCACGGTCAGCGGGACGGAGGTGATTCCGTGCCGCGCCATGGCCGGTGGGGGCAGGTAGGCCGTGGAATCGGTGACGATCGCGACATGGCGGGACATGAGGCGGAGGTTACCGCTCGCGCGGCTGCGGCGGCAGCCCGACCCCTCCCGCCGCGGACCTGACTACGGGGCCCCGGCCGCCCGCCCCGGGTGGAGCCGTCCCGGGCCGGTCGCCCGGGGTTCGCCTCAGGTCGTCGCCTCGGGGCGGGGGCTCTTCTGCCACGGGTACGTCGGCGGCGTCACGGAGGGGTTCAACGCCGGAGCGGGGGAGGAGGCCTGCCGGCCCCGGGCGTCCTGACCGGCGCCCGCGTCCGCTGCGGGGCCCGTAGCGGGTCCCGCTCCGGCCGCCGGGCCTGCGCCCGCGCCCGCGTCCCACGCGGCCGCGGCCGCCGCGAGGTCGTCCAGCGAGTCCCGGCGGGAGGCCCAGTCCCGCAGCGCGTCCGACTCGACCTCGATCTGCGACGACAGCGACGACAGCTCGTCGTCCGCGAACCGGCGGGCCCGGTCGCGCGCGGCCCACCGCAGCGAGTCAGCAGCCTGCGTGATCTTCGCGGTCCGCTCCCGCAGGTCGGGCAGTGCCTGGGCGACCCGCGACCGGTCCGGTTCCTGCTCCAGCCGCTTCAGCTCGTCGTCCAGCTCGTGGCCGTGCGCGCTCAGCCGCTCGAACAGGGCGAGCGACTCCTTCAGCGAGGCGTCCGCCCGGGCCCCCTCGGTCAGCGCGTCCTGCGTGGCCCGCATCGACGTCCGCAGGTCCAGGCGCAGCTGGGCCAGCGCCCCGCCGACGCCGACCTGGCCGAGGCTCTTGGCCTTCAGGGCGGTGTCCTCCACGGTCCGTCTGGCCTGCGTGATCGTACGGTCCACGCCGCGCTTCGCCGCGCCGACCGCCTTCACCGTGGCCCATGCGCCGAGCCCCAGGAAGGCGAACAGCATCACCAAGGCAAACATGATGATCAACGTGCCCGCATCCATGAGGGCCCCTTCCCCTGCCGTTTTCCGTCCCCTCCACCGTAAACGCCACGGGCAGGCCAGGGGTTCCAAACGAACCCCCAACCTGCCCGTACGGGAATACCCCGACCTCAGACGACGATGTTCACCAGCTTCGGCGCGCGCACGATCACCTTGCGGATCTCGGCCCCGCCCAGCGCCGCCACGACGGCCTCGTTGCCCAGCGCCAGCTGCTCCAGGTCGCCCTCGGAGATCGTCGGCGGCACCTCCAGGCGGGCCTTGACCTTGCCCTTGATCTGCACGACGCAGGTCACGGCCTCGTCCACCACGTATGCCGGGTCGGCCACCGGGAAGTCCTGGTGAACCACGGACCCGCTGTGGCCCAGGCGGTGCCACAGCTCCTC
The DNA here is from genome assembly GCF_055564695.1 of Streptomyces sp. NPDC029014. NCBI lineage: Bacteria > Bacillati > Actinomycetota > Actinomycetes > Kitasatosporales > Streptomycetaceae > Streptomyces > Streptomyces sp. NPDC029014. Next base: position 25,968 of record NZ_JBVHVT010000041.1, on the reverse strand, counting down.
CGCGATGTGCGGGGCCAGTGGTGCGACCAGCAGGACCAGTCGCTCGGCGACCGAGCGCTCCAGCGGACGGCCCGCCTTGGTCAGGAAGTTGTTCAGCTCGGTGATCTTCGCGATGGCGGTGTTGAAGCGCAGGCCCGCCATGTCCGCCCCGGCCCCGTCGATCGCCTTGTGCAGCGCGCGCAGGGTGCCCTCGCCGGGCTCCGCGTCGACGACGGTGACCTGCCCGGTCTCCTCGTCCACGACGTTGCGCCACAGCCGCTGCAGCAGCCGGAACTGGCCGACGACGGCGCGGGTGTCCCACGGACGGGAGACGTCCAGCGGGCCCATCGCCATCTCGTACAGGCGCAGGGTGTCGGCGCCGTACTCCTCGCAGATCTCGTCCGGCGTGACGGCGTTCTTCAGGGACTTGCCCATCTTGCCGTGCTCGCGCTTGACCGGCTTGCCGTCGTAGAAGTAGGCGCCGTCGCGCTCCTCGACCTCGGCGGCCGGGACGTACACGCCGCGCTCGTCGGTGTACGCGTACGCCTGGATCATGCCCTGGTTGAACAGCTTGTGGAACGGCTCCGCGGAGGAGACGTGGCCCAGGTCGAACAGCACCTTCGACCAGAAGCGGGCGTACAGCAGGTGCAGCACCGCGTGCTCGGCGCCGCCCACGTACAGGTCGACGCCGCCGTGCGGCGCGCTCTCGCGCGGGCCCATCCAGTACTGCTCGATCTGGGGGTCGACCAGGGCCGCGTCGTTGTGCGGGTCCAGGTAGCGCAGCTCGTACCAGCAGGAACCGGCCCAGTTGGGCATGGTGTTGGTCTCGCGGCGGTACGAGCGGACACCGCGTCCGTCGCCCAGGTCCAGCTCGACGTTGACCCAGGCCTCGTTGCGGGACAGCGGGGTCTCCGGCTTGGAGCCGGCGTCGTCGGGCTCGAAGGTGCGCGGCGAGTAGTCCTCGACCTCGGGCAGCTCCAGCGGCAGCATCGACTCGGGCAGGGCGTGCGCGACGCCGTCCTCGTCGTAGACGATCGGGAAGGGCTCGCCCCAGTAGCGCTGGCGGCTGAACAGCCAGTCGCGCAGGCGGAAGTTGACCGTGCCCTCGCCGATGCCCTGCTCGGCCAGCCAGGCGGTGATGGCGGCCTTGGCATCGACGACGGTCAGGCCGTCCAGGGAGATGCCCTCGCCGGTCGAGTTGACGATGGTGCCGTCGTACGAGGTGAAGGCGTCGTCCCACTCGGCCGGGTCGGCGTCGCGGTCGTCCGAGGGCTCCACGACGCAGCGCACCGGCAGCTCGAAGGCCTGCGCGAAGGCGAAGTCACGGGAGTCGTGCGCCGGGACGGCCATGATCGCGCCGGTGCCGTAGCCCATCAGGACGTAGTCGGCGATGAAGACCGGGACCCGGTCGCCGCTGACCGGGTTGGTGGCGTAGGCGCCGGTGAAGACACCGGTCTTGTCCTTCGCCTCGGCCTGGCGCTCGACGTCGGACTTGGAGGCGGCCTGCTTGCGGTACGCGTCCACGGCCTCGCCGGGGGTGGCGGAGCCCCCGGTCCACACCTGGTGCGTGCCCTCGGGCCATTCGGCCGGGACGATCTTCTCGACCAGCGGGTGCTCGGGTGCCAGGACCATGTAGGTGGCGCCGAACAGGGTGTCGGGGCGGGTGGTGAAGACGGTGATGGCGTCGCCGCCCACGGCGAAGTCGACGCGGGCGCCCTCGCTGCGGCCGATCCAGTTCCGCTGCTGCAGCTTGATGGCCTCGGGCCAGTCCAGCGCGTCCAGGTCGTCCAGCAGCCGGTCCGCGTACGCGGTGATGCGCATGTTCCACTGGCTCAGCCGGGCCTTGAAGACCGGGAAGTTGCCGCGCTCGGAGCGGCCGTCCGCGGTGACCTCCTCGTTGGCCAGGACGGTGCCCAGGCCGGGGCACCAGTTCACGGGCGCGTCCGAGGGGTAGGCCAGGCGGTAGTCGTCCAGCACACCGGCCCGCTCGACGGCGGTCAGGTCGGCCCAGGTGCGGCCTCCGGGGACCTCGCGGGAGCCGTCCTCGAAGGAGGCGACCAGCTCGGCGATCGGGCGGGCCTTCTTCGCGTCGGTGTCGTACCAGGAGTTGTAGATCTGCAGGAAGATCCACTGGGTCCACTTGTAGTAGTCCGGGTCGATCGTCGCGAACGACCGGCGCCTGTCGTGGCCCAGGCCCAGCCGGCGCAGCTGCGCCTTCATGTTCTCGATGTTCGCCTCGGTGGACACGCGCGGGTGCGTGCCGGTCTGCACGGCGTACTGCTCGGCGGGCAGGCCGAAGGCGTCGAATCCCAGGGTGTGCAGGACGTTGTGGCCGGTCATCCGCTGGTGACGGGCGAAGACGTCGGTGGCGATGTACCCCAGCGGGTGGCCGACGTGCAGGCCCGCACCGGACGGGTACGGGAACATGTCCATGATGAACTTCTTCGGGCGCGCGACGACCGCCGGGTCACCGACCAGGTCGCCGGTCGGGTTCGGGGCCTCGTAGGTGCCCTGCGCGTCCCAGACGTCCTGCCAGCGTGCCTCGATGTCGGCGGCCATGGAAGCCGTGTAACGGTGCGCCTCGGCCGCCTCGGGGGCCGGGGTGTTCGTCTCGCTCATGTTTTCGGAAGCTCCATCGATCGTCTCTGCCGGCTCTGCTCACTCAAACGAACCTGCTCGCTCAAACGAAAAAACCCCTCGCACAGGAGGGGACGCCGCGCCGATGCCGACCGTCTCGAGGGGTCGGTACTGATCAGCGCGGCTCGGTAAGCAGAAGGCGTACGGCACGCATGGCGCCAGGGTACCGCAGCGGTCCCGGCGACCGCTCGGCCGTTTCGTACGACGAGAAGAGGGCCACCCGATTCGGGTGACCCTCTTCCACACTGTGGAGCTAAGGAGAATTGAACTCCTGACCTCCTGCATGCCATGCAGGCGCTCTACCAACTGAGCTATAGCCCCTTGTTTCTCTCTGCCGCCGGGCCCCTTCTCGGTTTCCCTTGCCGGTTCCCCCTGGCGACATCGAGAACATTACACGGACCCGACCCAACTCCCAAAATCGGTTTCCCGGGGGTCGGTTTGTCCGCTTCGCCCTGTCAAGCGCGCGCGAACTGGTAGAACCGCTTGAGCGTGCAGTGCTCGTCGAGGAGGCGGCCGTAGATCGGCTCGCCCTCCAGTTCCCGGTAGGTCTCGATCGGGTCGCCTTTTATGATCAGCGCCCGCGCGCATTCCTCGCACCAGTACTGGTAGTCGGGGTTGACCGGGTCCATGTCCCGCACGATCGGCGTGCCGTTGTTGCACCAGTCGCACCGCCGCCGGTGTGCACCCATCCGTCAGCGACTCCCTCCCGCGTCGGGCCGTCGACTCCCCCGCCGGCCGTCCGATTCTGCCACGCGGGTGCGTGGCAGGTCAGCAAGCGCACGGGTATCAAACGCAAAGGATCCCGCCCCCTGTTGGGGACGGGATCCTGATTGTGGAGCTAAGGAGAATTGAACTCCTGACCTCCTGCATGCCATGCAGGCGCTCTACCAACTGAGCTATAGCCCCGCTCTCCGCCTCGCTCCCCCGTTTCCGGTGTTCCGCGCTGCGAACAAGAAGAACTCTAGCCTGTGACCGGCCCGAAAGTGAAATCCGGGTGCTGGCGGCCTCCGGACGGGGCCCGCCAGCAGCTCAGTCGTCGTCGCCGAGCACTGGTTCCGGCAGCGTGCCGGCGTTGTGCTCCATCAGCCGCCAGCCGCGGGCGCCCTCGCCCAGGACGGACCAGCAGCAGTTGGAGAGCCCGCCCAGGCTCTCCCAGTCGTGCGCCGCCAGCCCCAGCAGCCGGCCGATGGTCGTCCGGATCGTGCCGCCGTGGCTGACCACGACGAGCGTGCCGCTCTGCGACAGCTGCCCGGCGTGCTCCAGCACCACCGGGGCGGCCCGGTCGGCGACCTCGGTCTCCAGCTCACCGCCACCGCGGCGGACGGGCTCGCCGCGCTTCCACGCCGCGTACTGTTCGCCGTGCTTCTCCAGGATCTCGTCGTGCGTGAGGCCCTGCCACTCGCCGGCGTACGTCTCGCGCAGCGCGGACGTGTGCGCCACGGACAGGCCCGTGACGGCGGCCAGCTCCGCGGCGGTGGCGGAGGCGCGCTGGAGGTCGGAGGCCACGATGGCGTCCGGCTTCAGGGAGGCGAGCAGCCGGGCGGCACGGCGCGCCTGCGCCACACCGGTCTCGGTCAGCGGGATGTCCGTGGAGCCCTGGAAGCGGCGCTCCAGGTTCCAGGAGGTCTGGCCGTGCCGCCACAGGACGATCTTCCGGCCGGAACGGGCGGCCGGGGCCGCCCCCTCGCCCCTGCGGGCGCTCGGGCTCGTGTCGGGGCGTGTGCTCAGAACAGATCACCGTCCAGGTCCTCGTCGCCCTGCGCCTCGCGCAGCTTGGCGTACTCCTCCGCCTTGCCCTTGGTGAGCTTGGCGTCCTCGGGCAGCTCGATCTCGGGGCAGTCCTTCCACAGGCGCTCCAGCGCGTAGAAGACCCGCTCCTCGCTGTGCTGGACGTGGACGACGATGTCGACGTAGTCGAGCAGGATCCAGCGGGCGTCGCGGTCGCCCTCGCGGCGCACCGGCTTGGCGCCGAGCTCCTTGAGCAGCCGCTCCTCGATCTCGTCGACGATCGACTTGACCTGGCGGTCGTTGGGCGCCGAGGCGAGCAGGAAGGCGTCGGTGATCGACAGCACGTCGCTGACGTCGTACGCGATGATGTCGTGCGCGAGTCGGTCGGCCGCCGCCTGGGCGGCGGTGGTGATGAGCTCGATGGAGCGGTCCGTGGCGGTCACTGGCCATGCTTTCCGGTTGGCGGGCAGATCCCTACAAGGGTCTCATGTACCGCCGACGCCGCCCGCGCTCGACGTCCGGCGCGGGCGGCGGTACGACTCGGGCCCGGTCAGGACGGCTTGTAGTCCTTGCCCAGGGTCACCACGACGTCGGCGTTCACGGCGTTCTCGCCCTTCTTGACCACCGTCTCCGGCAGCCCCAGCGTCTTGGCGACCTCGACGGCCTTCGTGCGCTGCGCGTCGTCCTGGTACGTGATCTGCGTGGCGGACTGGGTCCCGGCGGCCTTGCCGCCCTCGACGAAGCTGTAGCCGCCGTTGACCAGCGCGGCCTTCGCCGCCGTCTGCGCCTTCTCGTCGCCGGTGGCGTTCCGCAGGCCGACGCGCGGGGCGGTGCCCGCCTGGGCGGCGGTGAAGCTGCCGCCGAGCACCTCCTTGACCACGGTCTTGTTGGCGTCGTCGGTGAGGGCGCCGTCCGGCTTCACGCCGAGCACGTCGGTGCGGTACGCGGAGGGGCCCTGCTTGGCGTGTTCGCCGAGCTTGTACAGCAGGGTGCCGAGGGTCTGCGCGTTCAGGGACGGGTCGAGGATCTGGCCCATGCTCTCGACCGTGACCGTGGCCGCCTTCGGGTCGGCGGGGATCTTGCGCAGGGTGCCGTACAGCACCGTGCCGAGCCGCTCCAGTTGCTTGGTCTCCGGCTCGTTCTGGCCGCGGTGGGTGGCGTACGCGACGGCCATGGCGCCGCTGAGGTGCTGCTTCGCGCCCTGGGCCACGGCCGGGGCCTTGACGGCGTCATCGGCCGGGACCGCGGTGTCGGTGTCGACCTCGATGCCGCCGACCAGCTCGACCAGGTTCTCCAGGAACGGGGTGTCCAGGCGCCAGGTGCCGCCGATGCGGGTGCCGAGCACCGAGTCGAGGGACTCGCGCACGCCGAGGCCGCCGTCGTCCACGGCCTTGCCGAGCGGGGTGCCGGTGCCGTCGTCCTTGGTGACGCCGAGGGTGTTGGGCAGCAGGACGGTGGCGCCCTTCTGCGTCGTCACGTTGTCGACGAGCAGCGCGGTGGACGTGCCGCCCTTCTTCGTGTTGTGGACGTGTACGACGATCATGTCGCGCTTCTGCGGCCCGGCGGCGGCCGCCGCGGCCTTCTTGCGGTCGGGGCCGTCGAGGAAGGGCAGCTTGCCCGCGTACCAGAGGTAGCCGACGCCGCCGACCACGAACAGGGCGAGGACGACGATCAGGGCGATCACCCGGTTGCGGCCGCGGCGGCGGGCCTCCTCGCGGCGCTCGGTGCGGCTCTCGGTGAACTTGAGCCAGTCGATGACGTCCTCGGAGTCCTCGTCCGGCTGGTCGAGGAAGGCGAACTGCTCGGTGCGGTAGTCGGGAGCGTCCCCGAGGTCCTCGGGGCCCTCGGTGCCGGAGGAGGGGCCGACGGTGCCGTCACCGCGCCGGGGCTCCGGGACCTGCGGGGTCCGGGGCTGCTGCGGGGCGACGGGCTCCCGGTCGGCCTGCTGGGGGATCCACTGCTGCGCCTGGGCCTGCTGCGTCTGCGAGGCCTGGTGGGACTCGTAGCCGGCATACCCGGGGTGGCCGCCCTGGCCGCCTTGGACGCCCTGGCCGCCGTACCCGTGGCCGCCGCCCTGGCCGCCGTACGTGTCGTAGCCCGGCGTCCACGGCTGGTCCTGCGGGACGGCCTGCGGCTGCTGCCCGTGGTACTCCTGCTGCCCGCCGTGGGACGGGCCGCCCTGGCCGTAGCCCTGGTCGTACGGCCGGCCGTAGGCGTCGTACTGCGGGGCCTGCGGGGCGGCGGGTTGCACGGGCGCCCGCCCGTACACGGGCCGCCCGTACGCGTCGTAGCCGATGAGCTGCTGCTCCTGCGAGGCGTACGGGTCGTACGGCTGCTGTGGGTCGTTCACCGCGGGCCCCTATCTGTCCGGAAGCTCAGGCTCCCCGATACAGCTCACGCTTGTCGATGTAGCGCACCACACCGTCGGGCACCAAATACCAGACCGGGTCACCCTGGGCGACCCGGGTGCGACAGTCCGTGGAGGAGATGGCCAGCGCGGGCACCTCGACGAGGGAGACCCCGCCCTCGGGCAGTCCGTCGTCGGTGAGCACGTGGCCGGGCCGGGTGACCCCGATGAAGTGGGCGAGGGAGAAGAGCTCGTCGGCGTTCCGCCAGGTGAGGATCTGCGCCAGGGCGTCGGCACCCGTGATGAAGAACAGGTCCGCGTCCGGATTGAGGGCGCTGAGGTCCCGCAGGGTGTCGATCGTGTACGTCGGACCACCGCGGTCGATGTCGATGCGGCTCACCGAGAACTGCGGGTTCGAAGCCGTCGCGATGACCGTCATCAGATAGCGGTCCTCGGCGGGGGACACGGCCCGCTGCGACTTCTGCCACGGCTCGCCGGTCGGTACGAACACCACCTCGTCGAGGTGGAACAGGGCGGCCACCTCGCTGGCGGCCACCAGGTGTCCGTGGTGGATCGGGTCGAATGTCCCGCCCATCACGCCGAGCCGGCGCTTGACCGGACCGGTAGGCATCTCCTGCTCTCCCATGAGCGCAGAGCCTACTGGCCCGGCGGAGCGGTGCGGGCTCGCATGCGCGCGCGTGCGCGGGCGCGGGTCAGCGGTCGCGGTTCAGGCGCGTGGTCACCCAGAGCATCAGCAGCAGGATGCCGAGGGCGGCGCCACCGGTCACGTACGGGTTCAGGCTGTCGTGGTTGCCGCCGTGCTGCTCGGCCCCCTCCGAGGCGAGGAGAACCAAAGAGTGGGCGGTGGACGTGAGGCTCATCAGGCAGATACCTATCGAGTCGGGGAGCGGACGGAGACTTCGCTCACATCGTATGCGGGGGCTCGGGGCACGCTCACGCCGACTCAGGCGTTGGAGAGGATGGACGCAAGTGGAGAGCTGGTCGATCAAGGGGGAGGCGTCATGAGCGGGACGGTTTTCGAGAAGGCACCGGCGCGGGACCGCAGGAGGTTCCCCGGGATCTCCTCACGCGCGTACGAGCACCCGGCGGACCGGTCCGCACTGGTGGCGCTGCGCAAGCTGAGCGGGTTCGACACGGTGTTCAAGGCCCTCAGCGGCCTGCTGCCGGAGCGCAGCCTGCGGCTGCTGTTCCTGTCGGAGTCGGTGCGCGTGGGCGAGACGCAGTTCCCGCACCTGTACGAGATGCTCCGTGACGCCTGCTACATCCTGGACCTGGAGAAGGTCCCGCAGATGTACGTGCAGCAGGACCCGAAGCCGAACGCGATGTGCATCGGGCTGGACGAGCCGATCATCGTGGTGACCACGGCTCTGGTGGAGCTGCTGGACGAGGAGGAGATGCGGGCGGTCGTGGGCCACGAGGTGGGCCACGCGCTGTCCGGCCACGCCGTGTACCGCACGGTGCTGCTCTTCCTGACGAACCTGGCGCTGAAGGTGGCGTGGATCCCGCTGGGCAACGTGGCGATCACCGCGATAGTGACAGCCCTGCGGGAGTGGTTCCGCAAGTCCGAGCTGTCGGCGGACCGGGCGGGCCTGCTGGTCGGCCAGGACCCGCAGGCCTCGATGCGCGGGCTGATGAAGATCGCGGGCGGCAACCACCTGCACGAGATGAACGTGGACTCCTTCCTGGCCCAGGCCGAGGAGTACGAGGAGAGCGGCGACCTGCGCGACTCCGTGCTGAAGATCCTCAACATGCTGCCGCGCACGCACCCCTTCACCACCGTCCGGGCGGCCGAGCTGAAGAAGTGGTCGGAGAGCCGGGACTACCAGCGGATCATGGACGGCCACTACCCGCGCCGGGAGGAGGACAAGGACACCTCGGTCTCGGACTCCTTCCGGGAGTCCGCCGCGCACTACGCGGACTCGGTGCGCACCAGCAAGGATCCGCTGATGAAGCTGGTGGGCGACATCGCCGGCGGGACGGCCGACCTGGGCGGACGGCTGCGCGACAAGTTCACCGGGGCGAACGGCTCCGGGGCCGGGGCGGGAGCCGGGGGCCAGGGCGGGGGCGCTACCCCCCAGGACTGACGGGGGCGGTCGCCGTCGCGGTGTCCGTCGCTGCCGGGGCCAGCACGCCGCACAGGCCGGTGCTGCGCCTCGGGTGGCCGCTGGCGTACGGGTCGCTCGCGGCCGGGCCGACCGTGGTCGGCCCGGCCCCGGCCAGCAGCGGGCGGAAGCCCTCGGCGGGTTCGGTGGAGCAGGACTGGGGCCCGGCCATGACGTAGGCCGAGACCAGTTCCGCCCGCCGGGTCCCGAGGTCCCCCCGGTCGAAGCGGAGCCGCAGTTCCCGGCGGACGGTGAACAGCGAGGCCCCGTCTGCTGCGGAGGGCACACCGGTGGCGGGCCGTACGGCGTACACGAAGGTGTGGTCGGTGGTCACCTCCAGCACGTCCGCGGAGACCTCCTCGAAGGCGAGGTTCCCGCTCACCCGGACGCGGGGGTCCGCGATGACGGCGGTGCCGGGGTCGAAGCGGACCAGCCAGCCGGTGGCCGCGTGCCGCCCGTCGCCGGAGGGCGAGGCCATGCTGCGGTCGAACTGGTCCAGCTGGTCGGGGTCGACCAGGACGCGCACCGGCCGGGTGGCGGTGCCGGCCAGGACGTCCGGGTCCAGGGAGGACTGCACCAGGTAGTCCTTGGCGATGGACAGGGCGGTGACGACCTGCCCGTCGGTGAAGTGCCGGGTGCGGCGTACGGCGGGCATGGCGATGCCGGCCGCCCCGACGCGGAATTCCGCCGCGGGGCTGTTCGCGAACAGGTCGACGGGCCGTCCGCCGGGCACCGGGGCGGTCGGCGCCAGCGGGATGACCGTGCTGGTCAGCGGCTCGGTCCGGGTGTCGGGCTGGGGCACGGCGGGATTGCGCAGGCCCATGTAGACGGCCGAGGCGAAGGCCAGGGCGATGAGCAGCACGAGCAGCAGCCCCTGCCGGGCGCTGCGGCTGGGGGTGCCGTTCCCGGGGCGGGCGGAGCCGCCGCCGGACCAGAGGGAGCGGCTGCGCACGGCGCGGGCGTGCTCGCCCATCCGCTCCTGGGCGGAGAACTCCTGGAGGCGGGCTGCCCGGACGAAGTCCTCGTCGAACACCACCGAGCGGTATTCGTACTCGTAGTCGTCCCGCCGGAACTCCTCGTCGCCCCCGCCGATGCCGTCGGGGGTGCCGTCGGGTGGATCTGCTGGCACGGCCATTGCTTCTCCCGCTGGTCCCGCTTCAGAGAAGCCCCCGGCTCCGGTGAACGGGAGTGGGGTCGTACCTTCAGGGTTGGCGGCCGGCGGGGTCCATAAACGCCCCGACGCCGCTGACTTCCTTCAGCGGGGTGCTGGCGGGCGCGGGAGCGGGCTCCGCCTCGCCCGAGGCGCTGCGGTAGACGGCGCTGAAGGCGAGGGCGACCATGCCGAGGCCCATCACCACGGCGAGCACCCAGGCGACCGGCCGCAGCCACGGTGAGCGGCCGCGGTAGGGGCGGAGGCTGCCGCCGTAGACGCCGTAGGGCGCGTCGGGGTGGCCCGGGCCGTGGCCGTACTCCCAGCCGGGGTCGTCCAGGTCGTAGCCGTCGGGGCGCCCGTAGCCGTAGCCGTCGGGGTCCTCGTCGGAGGTCCAGCCGCCGGGCAGGGCGCGGGCGGACTCGGCTTCGGCGCGGGCCCGGTGGTCGGCGGCGCGCTGGCGTTCCAGCGCGCTCGGTTCATGGATCTCGGCCCTCCGGACGAAGTCCTCGTCGAACACCACGGAGGCGAAGTCGAAATCCGCGCCTCCGCGGTCGTCGTCGGGCTCCCCGCTGTCCGGGTACTTGCCCCCCACGTCGTCCGGCACGGGACCAGCGTAGACCTGGGGGGCTGCTTTGGGCAGGGAGTCAGCCGAAATCCGGCCACACGGAGTTCAGCTGTCCGCTACCGGACGTGACCGTCGCCGGTGACGATGTACTTGGTGGAGGTGAGCTCGGGAAGGCCCATCGGGCCGCGGGCGTGCAGCTTCTGGGTGGAGATCCCGATCTCGGCGCCGAAGCCGAACTGGCCACCGTCGGTGAACCGGGTGGATGCATTTACGGCGACGGTGGTCGAGTCGACCAGCTGGGTGAAGCGGCGGGCGGCGGCCTGCGAGGTGGTGACGATCGCCTCGGTGTGGCCGGAGGTCCAGCGGCGGATGTGGGCGACGGCGTCGTCGAGGGAGTCCACGACGGCGGCGGCGATGTCGTAGGAGAGGTACTCGGCCCCCCAGTCCTCGTCGGTGGCGCGCAGCGCGGTCACCTTGGAGTCGCGGGCGGCTTCGAGGACGCGGTCGTCGCCGTGGACGGTGACGCCGGCGTCGGCGAGCGCGTCGAGGGCGAGCGGCAGGAAGGCGCCGGCGATGTCGCGGTGGACGAGGAGGGTCTCGGCGGCGTTGCAGACGGAGGGCCGCTGGGCCTTGGAGTTGATGAGGATCTCCACGGCCATGTCGAGGTCGGCCTGCGCGTCGACGTAGACGTGGCAGTTGCCGGTTCCGGTCTCGATGACCGGGACGGTGGACTCCTCTACCACGGTCTTGATGAGGGAGGCGCCGCCGCGCGGGATGAGCACGTCGACGAGGCCGCGGGCGCGCATCAGCTCGCGGACGGAGTCGCGGGACTCGCCGGGGACGAGCTGGATCGCGTCCGCGGGGATGCCGGTGCTCTCGACGGCGTCGCGGAGGATGCCGACGAGGGCGGTGTTCGAGGCGTACGCGGAGGAGCTGCCGCGCAGCAGGACCGTGTTGCCGGCCTTCAGGCAGAGGGCGGCGGCGTCGACGGTGACGTTGGGGCGGGCCTCGTAGATGATGCCGACGACGCCGAGCGGGACCCGGACCTGGCGCAGGTCGATGCCGTTGGGGAGGGTCGAGCCGCGGACGACCTCGCCGACCGGGTCGGGCAGGGCGGCGACGTCGCGCACGTCGGAGGCGATGGCGCGGACCCGCTCCGGGGTGAGGGTGAGGCGGTCGATGACCGTCTCGCTGGTGCCGGCGGCCCGGGCCTTGTCGGTGTCGACGGCGTTGGCGGCGACGATCTCGTCGGTACGGGCCTCCAGCGCGTCGGCGATGGCCAGGAGCGCGGTGTCCTTGGCGGACCGCGGGAGGGGGGCGAGGGCCGCGGCAGCGGTGCGGGCGCGGTCCGCGGTGGCGAGGACGGGGGAGGTCGTGGCATCGAGCGAGGTCATGCGGCCAGGGTAATCCCCGCCGTTCGGGGCCCCACGCCGATTCCACCCCCCGAGACGCCCCGTGGCCCGGGCCCCCGCACCGGCCGGGACACCCCGTCGCCGGGCCCCCGCGCCGGCCGGGGCCACGGCCCGCCGGAGGCCACCGCGAGCAGGGCCGGGCCTGGCAGGGGCGGGGCCAAGGCCAGGGTCGAGCCGCACCGGGCGGGCCAAGGCCAGGGTCAGGTCGAGCCGCACCGGGCCGGGCGTGGCCGGAGCGTCAGTACGGGTGGACGCCCACCGGGTGGGCCGGGGGCGGGCCGTAGCCCTCCGCCACGCGCAGGTGGTACGTCGCGCGGTCGATGACCTCCAGCCCCACGATCTCCCACGGCGGGAGCTGCGCCGAGGACCGGTGCTCACCCCACAGGCGCAGCGCGACCGCCGCAGCGTCGTGGAGGTCGCGCGCCTCCTCCCAGTACCGGATCTCGGCGTGGTCGTCGGCGTATCTGCTGGTCAGTAGGAAGGGATGGTCGTGGGCCAGCTGCTCCAGCCCGCGCCGCACCTCCGACAGCGGCGCCGGCTTGCCGGAGACGCTCAGGGTGACGTGCCAGAGGCGGGAGGGCTCAGCACGCTCGTCCCCGCCGCCGTTGATGCTGGTCAGCGCTCGTCTCACCAGCCGCCTCCTGTCTGCACCACTTCCTGCCGCCGGCATGTCCGCCCCTCACAGTTGACCAGTCCCGGGCCCGCCGCGCGGCGGTTTTGCCGAACTCTCAGCCCTGGAGCAGGACGAGATCGTCCCGGTGGACGACCTCGCGTTCGTACTCGGGTCCGAGCTCGCGGGCCAGCTCGCGGGTGGAGCGGCCGAGGAGCTGCGGGAGTTCCCTCGCGTCGAAGTTGACCAGGCCCCGGGCCACCGGGCGGCCGTCGGGCGCCCGCAGTTCCACCGGGTCGCCGGCGACGAACTCGCCCTCGACGGCGGCGATCCCGGCGGGCAGCAGCGAGCTGCCGCGCTCGGTGACCGCGGCCACGGCGCCCTCGTCGAGGACGAGGTGCCCCTGCGGGGTCGACGCGTGCTGGAGCCAGAGCAGCCGGTCCGCGGAGCGGCGGCCGGTGGCGTGGAAGTGCGTGCCGGTCAGCCGCCCGGCGAGGGCGTCGGCGGCCTGGCTGGCCGAGGTGAGGACGACCGGGATGCCGGCCGCGGCGGCGATCCGGGCCGCCTCGACCTTGGTGACCATACCGCCGGTGCCGACGCCGGCCTTGCCCGCGCTGCCGATCGAGACGTGCGCGATGTCGGCGGGTCCGCGGACCTCGTCGATGCGGGTGGTGCCGGGGAGCGACGGGTCGCCGTCGTACAGCCCGTCCACGTCGGACAGCAGGACGAGGAGGTCCGCCCGGACCAGGTGGGCGACGAGGGCGGCGAGCCGGTCGTTGTCGCCGAAGCGGATCTCGTCCGTGGCAACGGTGTCGTTCTCGTTGACGACCGGGAGGGCTCCCATCGCGAGGAGCTGGTCCAGGGTGCGGTAGGCGTTGCGGTAGTGGGCGCGCCGACTGGTGTCGTCGCTGGTCAGCAGGACCTGGCCGACGCGGACCCCGTACCGGGCGAAGGAGGCGGTGTAGCGGGCGACGAGGAGGCCCTGGCCGACGCTTGCGGCGGCCTGCTGGCGGGCCAGGTCGGTGGGGCGGCGGCGCAGGCCGAGCGGGGAGAGGCCGGCGGCGATGGCGCCGCTGGAGACGAGGACGATCTCCTTCTCGCCGCCGCTGCGGGCCTTGGCCAGTACGTCGACCAGGGCGTCCACCCGGTCCGCGTCGAGCCCGCCGGCCGCGGTGGTCAGGGACGAGGAGCCGACCTTGACCACGATCCTGCGGGCGTCCACGACACCTTGCCTAGCCGCTGACACGTCTGTCCCCTTGCCCCTTGCCCTGCGCGTACGTCTGCCACCTCAATCTACGGGGTGGGCGCGGATGGCTGCGCCCCGGTTTCAGACCCTGGACGACCGCGGCTCGCCGGAGGCGGCGGGCCCGGCCCCGGGGGCGTCCCCGTCCCGCTTCCGGCCGCCCGGGACGAGGATCTTGCGGGAGAGCAGGAAGGTGAACGGGATGGCGACGGCGGCGGCGACGAGCGGCGCGATCCGGGTGTCCATGCCGGCCCAGGTCACGAGGGCGTAGAGGCCGGCGGACTGGATGACGTAGTTGGTGACGTTCGTCAGCGGGAAGAGGAGGAACTTCTTCCAGGTCGGCCGGGTCCGGTAGGTGAAGTAGGTGTTCATGAAGAACGAGCCGACCATCGCCAACAGGAAGGCGACGGTGTAGGCGAGGAAGTACGGCATCCACGGGTGCAGCAGCAGGTAGATGCCGAAGAACGTGCCGGTGTTGACGGCCCCGACGAGGCCGAAGCGGAAGATCTGGCCGAGCTGTTCCTTCATGGTTTCAGCAGGCCTCGTTCTTCGACGGGACGGCGGTGCGCGCCCCCGACAGGCCGCCGCGCTCACGCTCGGCCGGCGCCTCCTCCGCCGCCGGCGCCGCCGCCGGACCGGTGGCGGCGCCGCCGCGGACCTCGGCGGGCCGGGCCTGCGGGTCGGCGCCGTGCGCCTCCTTGACCAGGAAGTGCGGGCGGCGCTTGGTCTCGTAGTAGATGCGCCCGATGTACTCGCCGATCAGCCCCAGCATGATCATCTGGACGCCGCCGATACCGACGATGATCGCCACGAGGGTGACGTAGCCGGGGACGTCCACCCCCTTGGTCATGGCCATGACCGCGATCCACACCGCGTACAGGGCGGTCAGCGCGACCAACGACACACCCGCCCAGATACCGATCCGCAGCGGTCGGTTGTTGAAGGAGATCAGCCCGTCCATGGCGTAGTTCAGCAGCGAGCCGAACTTCCACTTGGTCTCGCCGGCCTCGCGCTGGGCGTTGCGGTAGTCGAAGTGGACCGTGTCGAAGCCGATCCAGGAGAACAAGCCCTTGGAGAAGCGGTTGTACTCCGGCAGCGACAGCAGCGCGTCCACCGCCGGCCGCGACAGCATCCGGAAGTCGCCCACGCCGTCGGTGAGCTCGACGTCGACCCAGCGGTTGACCCCGCGGTAGTACAGGCGGCTGAGCGCGGAGCGGACCTTCTTGTCGCCCTCGCGGGTGCGGCGGGCGATGATCTGGTCGTGGCCCTGCCGGTAGTAGTCGAGCATGGTCGCGATGAGCTCCGGCGGGTGCTGGAGGTCCGCGTCCATGATCACGACCGCGTCGCCGGTGGCCTCGCGCAGGCCCGCGAGCATGCCGGCCTCCTTGCCGAAGTTGCGGCTGAAGGAGACGTACCGGGTGCGGTCCCCGTGTTCGGCGGCGATCTTGCGGAGCTTTTCGAGGGTGCCGTCCCGGCTGCCGTCGTCGACGTAACAGACCTCGTACGCGACGGGCAGGGAGTCCAGGACCCTGCGGATCTCCACATCGAAGCTGTCGATCACGGCTTCTTCGTTGTAGCAGGGGACAACTACGGACAGCTTCGTCATGAACACTTCCTGGCGGAGTCCGAACGGGTGATTGTCGGCGACCGGACCCGCCACTCACCTCTTCCTCAGAAGTATGCACGCCGGGGTCGGCAGGCCGGATCCGAGCGCGGCACACGGTAGCTTTGACGGGTTAAGCGGAATGGAACGAAGGGATCGAGGTGCACGTGCCTGACGTCTCCGCGGTCGTCATCGTCTACAACGACGCAGAGCGCCTGCCGACAGCCGTCCGGTCGGTTCTGGACCAGACCCTGCACGGGGTCGAAGTCGTGATCGTGGACGACTGCAGCCAGGACCGGTCGTTCGCGGTCGCCCAGGAGCTCGAAGCGGCGCACCCGGGGCGGGTGCGGGCGTTCCAGCTGCCAGAGAACAGCGGCGGCTGCGGCGCCCCCCGCAACCACGGCGTCCGCCAGGCCACCGGCACGTACGTGATGTTCCTGGACAGCGACGACGTGCTGGAACGAAACGCCTGCCGGAACATGCTGGACGCCGCCGAGCGGACCGGCTCCGACCTGGTCTCCGGCATGTGCGTGCGCGTGCACCTCGACAACCGCTGGGGCAAGACCACCGAGTGGTACCCGTGGATCTACTCGCGGACCCGCACCCTGGAGTCGATCACCGAGGACCCCGACCTCCTGGTGTACGACACCCTCTCCACGAACAAGTGCTACCGGCGCGCGTTCCTGCTGGAGCAGGGCCTGGAGTTCCCGGTCGGCATCCACTACGAGGACCTGCTCTTCTCCGCGCAGGCGTACGTCGCCGCCCGCCGCATCACGCTGATCCCGAACCACGTCTACTACTGGAACGTGGTCGAGAAGGCCGCGACCAAGTCGATCAGCAACCGCCGCCACGAGATCGCGAACTTCGTCCACCGGATGGAGATCCACCGCCGCGTCGACGAGCTGCTGGCCGCCAAGGGCTTCACCGAGATCAAGACGGCCAAGGACGCCAAGTTCCTCAAGCACGACCTGGTGCTCCACCTGCGCGACCTGCCGCTCCTCGGCGACGCGTACCGCCAGGAGTTCGCCCGCCTGGCCAACGGCTACCTGGCTGGCATCGACCCGGCCGCGTACGAGAACGTCACGCACCTCCAGGCCATCTGCGCCTACCTGCTGGGCAAGGAGGACTGGGACAACCTGCTCCCGGCCGCCGACGCCATGATCAACAAGGGTCGGCTGACCTCGCCGCTCGCCGAGCGCGACGGGCGGATCTACTGGTGTGGCGAACATCTCGACGACGCCGAGGCCCGCCGGATACTGGACGTCACCGAGCAGGGCTTCCACACCGCCCCGCTCTCCTCCCTCATCCTGGGCAACCGCCTGACCTCGTACGAGGACGACGGCCGCGGCAGCGTCACCCTGTCCGGCACGGTCGTGAACCCGCTCGGCCGGATCGCGCCCGAAGCAGAACTGAAGGCCACCCTGGAGTTCCGGGCCCGCCGCCAGGTCGGCGTCCGGTCCTTCAGCTTCCCGGTGGAATCCGTCCGGCACGCCGGCGGCACGATCGAGTGGCGGGGCACCGCCGACATCGGCAGCACCGTGCGCCCCCTCGGCATCATCGACGCCGTCTGGGACGTCCGGCTGAAGCTGACCGCCGGCAGCGACCGCCTCACCACCCGCGTCTCCGTCGGAGGCCTCGACCTGGAGTCGGCGGCCCGGCTGCGCGTGCGCCCGCGGCTGACCCGGCTGGTCTCCGACCGCTTCGAGCCCGAGGTGACCAAGAAGGGCAACCTCTCCTACGTCCTGACCGCCGAGGGCCCCGCCGCCGTCCGCACCCAGGCCATGATCAGCGGAGCCATGCACGGCAGAACCGCCGGCGTGGTGAAGAAGACCCTGCGCCGGGCCCTGCGCGCCCGCCGGAACCTCGGCTCGGGCGAGCAGAAGGTGAAGGTCTACCACGAGGTCTTCTCGAAGCTGCCGATCAAGAAGGGCACGGTCGTCTTCGAGAGCCACATGGGCAAGCAGTACAGCGACAGCCCGAAGGCGATCTACGAGGAGATGGTCCGCCAGGGCGTGGCCTTCGACGCCATCTGGTCGTACGCGGGCGCCAAGCCCAACGGCTTCCCCAAGGAGGCCACCCTGGTCAAGCGCTGGAGCTGGCAGTACCTGCGGGCCCTGGCCCAGGCCGAGTTCTGGATCGACAACCAGGGCTTCCCGCTGGCCCTGACCAAGCGCCCGGGGACCACCTACATCCAGACCTGGCACGGCTCCGCCCTCAAGCGGATGGGCTTCCACGAGCCCCGCACCAAGGCCCAGGGCCGCGCCGCCCAGGACCGCTTCCAGGCCGCCGTCAACCGCTTCGACCACTTCCTGGTCCGCTCCGAGCACGACGTGCGCACCCTGGCCAGGGGCTTCCGGCTGCGCGACGAGGTACTGCTGCGCACCGGCTACCCGCGCAACGACGCCCTGGTCGAGGCGCACCGCGCCGAGGCCCAGAGCGGGGAGCGGGTCCGCGGACCGCTCGCCGCGGAACTGGGCATCGACCCGGCGAAGAGGGTCCTGCTGTACGCCCCCACGTTCCGGGCGACCGCGGACGGCGCCGTGGAGGGCTTCGAGTTCCCCTTCGACGTGGAGGAGTTCGCCGACCGGCTCGGCGACCGCTTCACGCTGCTGGTGCGCACCCACTACCTCAACAGCGTCTCCCTGCCGCCCTCGGTCGCGGGCCGGGTCGTCGACGTCTCCGGGCACCACGACATCACCCCGCTGCTGGCCCTCGCCGACGGTCTGATCACCGACTACTCGTCCGTGATGTTCGACTACTCGGTCCTGGACCGGCCGATGCTGTTCTTCGCGTACGACTACGACAGCTACGCGGGCGACATCCGCGGCACGTACTTCGACCTGAAGGAGAAGGCCCCGGGCCCGGTCGTGGCCACGGCCGACGAACTCTTCCAGGCCATCGCCGCCTTCGACGAGGCGGACGCCAAGTACGCCGAGGCGCGCCAGCGCTTCCTCACCGAGTTCGGCGAGTACGACCGCGGGGACGCGGCCCGCCAGATCGTCGAGAAGTTCTTCACCAGGAGCGGCAAGTGAGCCAGCAGACCGCCGAGGCGGCCGGGACCGCCACGACCGGAGCGGCCGCGGCGGCCGGCGGCCGTGACGTCTTCATCGTCTCCAACAGCGTCGACGAGCTCGGCGGCGTGACCACCTGGTCGCACCAGATGGCCCGGCTCTTCACCGACCGCGGCCACCGCGTGCACCTCGTCGGCATCGCCCCGGTCGCCGAGGAGATCCGGCAGAAGCTGCCGCAGGACCTGCCGTACACGATGACCACCCTGTACGACGTCCACCCGCCCAAGGCCCGCCGCCTGCGCGGCATCAAGGGCCGGCTCAACGCCCCCGAGCGGCGCCGCCAGGCCGCCCGGCGGGCCCTGATGCGGGCCAAGGCGGACGAGTTCGGCGCCCTGCTGCGCACGGCCCGCCCCGGCGGCGTCGTGATCGTCACCCAGGTCTGGGCGATGGAGTGGGTGGCGCTGGCCGACACCAAGGGGTTCACCGTCATCGGCATGAGCCACGAGTCGTACGAGGCCAGCCAGAAGTCCACCCGCGGCGACCGGGTCCGCCGCCACTACCGCGAGGTCGACCGGCTGCTGGTGCTGACCCCGGAGGACGCGGACCTGTGGATCCGCTCCGGCATGGAGAACGTCTCCAGCATGCCGAACCCGCTGCCGTTCATGCCCGACTCCCCCGCCCCGCGCACGGAGAAGGTCGTCGCGAGCGTCGGCCGGCTCGCCTTCGAGAAGGGCGTGGACCTGCTGCTGGACGCCTGGGCCGAGGCCGCCCCGCAGCACCCCGACTGGGTCCTGCGGATCTACGGGGCGGGCGTGGAGGAGGCCACGCTGCGGGCCCACTGCACCACGCTCGGGATCGACGACTCGGTGGAATGGATGGGCAGCACCGACGACGTGCTGGGCGCCCTGCGCGGGGCGTCGGTCTTCGCGCAGGCCTCCCGGGCCGAGGGCTTCCCGATCACCCTGCTGGAGGCGATGGCCGCGGGCGTGCCGGCAGCCGCGTTCGACTGCGCGCCGGGCGTCCGGGAGATCGTCTCGCACGGCGAGGACGGCCTGCTGGCCCGCCTGGGCAACACCATGGAACTGGCCGGGCACCTGCGCGTGCTGATGGCGGACCGGGAGCTGCGCGACCGGCTCGGCGACCGGGCGTTCCGGTCCGTGCAGCGGTTCTCCAGCACCGAGATCACCGATCGGTGGGAAGAACTGTTCGCGTTCCTGGAGCGCTGAGCAGCCCCTCGCCCCGGCCGCGGCCGGCGACGGCGCCCGCGCCCCCGCCGGCCCGGTACGGACGGAGCCGCCCGCCCCCTTCGCTACGGGGGGCGGGCGGCTCCGTCCGTACTGCGCAGACGTAGCTCTCCGGCTAGCGCTCCACGTGGTGCAGGGCGCCCTCGCGGTTGGCCTCCCAGCCCGCCCAGGCCGAGGTGATCATCTCGCGGACGTCGTGCTTGGCCTTCCAGCCCAGCTCGGCGTGGATCTTGTCGGCCGAGGCGACGACCTTCGCCGGGTCGCCGGGACGACGCGGCACGACCACCGGCTCGACGTCGTGTCCGGTGCCCTCGTTCAGCAGCCGGGCCATCTCCCGCACGGAGACGCCCTCACCGCGGCCGATGTTGACCGTGAGGTCCTGGTACTCCCCGGCGGCCGCCCACTCGGCGAGCTTGCGGGCCGCCGCCACGTGCGCCTCGGCCAGGTCCTCGACGTGGATGTAGTCGCGGATGCAGGTGCCGTCCGGCGTCGGGTAGTCGTCACCGAAGATGCGGGCGCCCTCGCCCGCGTCGAACCGCTGGAAGACCATCGGGACCAGGTTGAACACCCCGGTGTCGGCGAGCTCGGGGCTGGCGGCGCCCGCCACGTTGAAGTAGCGCAGGCAGGCCGTCGAGATGCCGTGCGCCCTGCCGGCCGCGCGGACCAGCCACTCGCCCGCGAGCTTGGTCTCGCCGTACGGGCTCAGCGGCGCGCACGGGGTCTCCTCGGTGACGAGGTCCACGTCCGGCATGCCGTACACGGAGGCGGAGGAGGAGAAGAGGAAGTTGCGGACGCCGGCCTCGGCCACCGCGCCCAGCAGGACCTGCAGGCCCTCCACGTTCTCGTGGTAGTAGTACAGCGGCTTCTCGACGGACTCGCCGACCTGCTTCTTGCCGGCCAGGTGCACCACACCCGTGATCTTGTGCTCGCGGATGGTCTTGTCGAGGACGAGGCGGTCCAGGACCGAGCCGATCACCAGCGGGACGCCCTCCGGGACACGGTCCTCGTTGCCCGTGGACAGGTCGTCGAGGACGACGACCCGCTCCCCCGCGAGCTGCATCGCGCGGACGACGTGCGAGCCGATGTAGCCGGCGCCACCGGTGATCAGAAAGGTCATGCGTTTCTCCCGAGTCCGTTTCCGTTGTCCTGGGCGGCGGTCCGGAGGCCGCCTGCCGTCCTCATCCCGCGGCGCGGCCTGCCCGGGCCCGGTGGAGACGGTTGCGTACGAGGCTCAGTGCACCCGCAGCGCCCGGCGCGAGCCGCAGTGCCAGGGAGCCCCCGGCCGTGCGGAACGGCTGCGCCAGCAGAACACCGTACCTGCTGCTGAGCAGCGCCCTGCGGCGGAGCAGGGCGTCGAGGGGGCGCGGGGAGGTGAGCAGGGAGCTCCCGTCGGCACAGTCCACGCCCACCTGCACGCTCCAGGCCTGCATGCCGCGCCGGCCCTGGCGGCGCCCGGCGGCGGCCACGGCCGTCAGGTGGAAGGGGACCTCGCAGGTCCAGCCGTCGCCGTCCGCGGCGGGCCGCAGCTCCACCGGCCGGTCGAGCACCGGCTCGCCGCCCGAGCGGGGCACGAAGCCCAGCCGGGCGGTGCGCGGCCCGGCCTCGGCGAGCCGCCCGTACAGGTCGTGCACCCGCAGCCGCAGGCCGCCACCGGAGCCGGTCGGCCCGGCGTCCACGGTGATCGGCAGGTCGGCGACCGGCAGCGCGTCCAGCCCGTCCAGGGGGACGGGGAGTTCCGCGCTCCACACGGGCCCGCCGTCGGGGCCGGTGGCGTACGGGGGCAGCAGCCGCGGCGGCTCGGCGGCGAACCGGGTGAGCCGGGCGACGTCGGCGGGCGGCTCGGGGGCGGCCCGCAGCACGCGCACGATCCAGCGGGCGTGCGCCCCGGCAGCCTCGACGGCAGCGGCGTCGAAGGTGTCCAGGTAGTCGCGGGTGAGGGTCCACCAGTCGGCCTGGTAGCCGGGGTCGGTGCCCAGTTCGCGCAGGTACATGCGCAGGTCGTACTCCAGGAACTTCACCTGGCAGGCCAGGCCCAGCTCCGGGGAGGAGTCCGCGAGGATCCGGTGGGCGGTGCGGTGCGCCTCGACCCGGGAGCGCCAGTTGGAGACGTCCTTGCGGTCCAGGGAGATCGACACCTGGGCGGCGCTGCGGCGCACGTGCCAGACGTAGACCAGGTCGTCGACGACCGCGATGCGGGGGGCGGCGGCCAGGACGCGCGCCGTGAAGACGAAGTCCTCGTAGACGAACCGGCCGTCGGGGAAGCGGATCGCGTGCTTCTCCAGGAAGGCCCGCTCGTACAGCTTGTTGACGCAGAGGGTGTCCCGGACCAGCTCGGGCCGGCCGGCGGGCCGGTCGATGACGTCACCGGGGGTGTACAGCCCGGGCACCCAGGGCGTGTCGTGGTGCTGCGGCAGCTCGCGGCGCACGCAGGAGCCGACGGTCACGGGCGCGCGGTGCTCCTCGGCGGCCCGCAGGAGGGCCTCGGCCGCCCCGGGGGGCAGCACGTCGTCACTGTCGAGGAACAGGACGTACGGGGAGGTCGCGACCGCGATGCCGTCGTTGCGCGGGGTTCCGCACCCGCCGCTGTTGTCCGTGCGGTGCACGACCTTGAGGCGGGGGTGGACGGCGGCCAGCTCGTCGAGCACCCGGTCGGTGCCGTCGGACGAGGCGTCGTTGACGGCGATGACCTCGGCGACGACCGGGCCCTGGGCGAGCGCCGAGGTGACGGCCTCGCCCACGAGCTCGGCGTCGTTGTACGCGATCACGACGACGGAGACGCTGGGAGGAAGGGTGCTGCTCACCCGTGGATCCTAGGCGACCGGGGTAAACATCACCTCAATACCGGCGCCTCCGCCGGCGGAACGGCGGAAACGCAGGTCAGAAGGGACGGAATTCGTCGTACTCCTGCTGCGCGGAGTCCTTGCGCTGGGCGTCCTTGTCCTTGCGGCGCTGCGCGGCCGGACGGGGTGCCTCCATGCGGTGGTCCTCGCCGCGGCGGCCGAGCATCTCGGCGCCGGCCATCATCGACGGCTCCCAGTCGAAGACGACCGCGTTCTCGTCGGAGCCGATGGCGACGCCGTCGCCGGCGCGGGCGCCGACCTTCAGCAGCGCGTCCTCGACGCCCAGGCGGTTGAGGCGGTCGGCCAGGTAGCCCACGGCCTCGTCGTTGTTGAAGTCCGTCTGACGGACCCAGCGCTCCGGCTTCTCGCCGCGCACCCGGTACACCTCCTCGACCTCGTCGAAGGTGACCGTGAAGCCGGTCTCGTCGACGGCCTTCGGACGGATGACGATCCGGGTCGCCTCCTGCTTCGGCTTGCGGGCGCGCGCCTTGGCGACGACCTCCGCGAGGAAGTAGGACAGGTCCTTCAGGCCGGTGCGGGCGACCGCGGAGACCTCGAAGACCTTGTAGCCGCGCGCCTCCAGGTCGGGGCGGATCATGTCGGCGAGGTCCTGGCCGTCGGGGATGTCGACCTTGTTGAGGACGACCAGGCGCGGCCGGGTCTCCAGGCCGCCGCCGTACAGCTTGAGCTCCTCCTCGATGACGTCGAGGTCGGAGACGGGGTCGCGGTCGGACTCCAGGGTGGCGGTGTCCAGGACGTGCACGAGGACCGAGCAGCGCTCGACGTGCCGCAGGAACTCCAGGCCGAGGCCCTTGCCCTGGCTGGCGCCCGGGATCAGGCCGGGGACGTCGGCGATCGTGTACACGGTCGAGCCGGCGGTGACCACGCCCAGGTTCGGGACGAGCGTGGTGAACGGGTAGTCCGCGATCTTCGGCTTGGCGGCGGAGAGCACCGAGATCAGCGAGGACTTGCCGGCGCTGGGGAAGCCGACGAGGGCCACGTCGGCGACGGTCTTGAGCTCCAGCACGATGTCGCCGGTGGCGCCGGGGACGCCGAGGAGCGCGAAACCGGGGGCCTTGCGGCGGGCGGAGGCGAGCGCCGCGTTGCCGAGGCCGCCGCGGCCGCCCTCGGCGGCGACGTAGGTGGTGCCCTGGCCGACGAGGTCGGCGAGGACGTTGCCCTGCTTGTCGAGGACGACGGTGCCGTCCGGGACCGGCAGGACCAGGTCCTGGCCGTCCTTGCCGGAACGGTTGCCGCCCTCGCCGGGCTTGCCGTTGGTGGCCTTGCGGTGCGGGCTGTGGTGGTAGTCCAGCAGAGTGGTGACCGACTGGTCGACGACCAGGATCACGTCGCCGCCGCGGCCACCGTTGCCGCCGTCGGGGCCGCCGAGCGGCTTGAACTTCTCCCGGTGTACGGAGGCGCAGCCGTGGCCTCCGTTACCCGCGGCGACGTGCAGCTCGACGCGGTCCACGAAGGTGGTCATGGGTGTTCCTCCAGATACAGACGGGATGTCCCGGACAGACCTTGCTGTCCATTAAACGTGTCTACGTGCAAACGCGCCGAGGGCGGACCTCTCTTCCCGGCACGACGCCGGGAAGAGCTGAGATCCGCCCTCGGGACTTACGAACGCTTGATCAGCAGGAAGCTGGATCAGGCGGCCGGAACGATGTTCACGACCTTGCGGCCACGGTGCGTGCCGAACTGCACGGCACCGGCCTGCAGCGCGAACAGCGTGTCGTCGCCACCACGGCCGACACCGGCGCCCGGGTGGAAGTGCGTGCCGCGCTGGCGGACGAGGATCTCACCGGCGGAAACGACCTGACCGCCGAAGCGCTTCACGCCGAGCCGCTGGGCATTGGAATCGCGACCGTTCCGGGTGGACGATGCGCCCTTCTTGTGTGCCATTGCTCAGTCCCTCTTTACTTCGCGGCCGACGGGATGGACGTGACCTTGATCGCCGTGTACTGCTGACGGTGACCCTGGCGACGGCGGTAGCCGGTCTTGTTCTTGTAGCGCAGGATGTCGATCTTCGCGCCCTTGGTGTGGTCCACGACCTCGGCCTGGACCTTGATGCCCGCCAGGACCCACGGGTCGCTGGTCACGGCGTCGCCGTCGACGACGAGCAGGGTCGAGAGCTCGACCGTGTCGCCAGCCTTGGCAGTGGAAATCTTGTCAACCTCAACGATGTCGCCGACAGCAACCTTGTGCTGGCGGCCACCGCTGCGCACGATGGCGTACACGCGGATCTCTCTCTCGCTCGCAATGGAACCCCTGAAGCCAGCCGTTCCTCGCAGAACGCGATACGGCCTCCCCCGTGCCGCACGGCGGCCCGGGAGGTGAGGTGCTCAGTGGCTGGCGTGCACGTAGACACGCCGACGGTCAAGGTTACGGGGCAGGGTTTAAGAGGTCAAACCGGCCCGTGCAGGCCCCGCGCCCACGTCACGGGCCGCCAGGCGGCCAGGTCCAGGGCTGCGGTGGCGAACGCTCCGTCCACGGCCGCGACGACGTCGTCCGGCTCCTCGATCAGCGGGGCGAAGGCCGCGGCGTCCACCTCGTCCAGCAGGAAGACGAAGTGCTCGACCACCACCGGATTCCCCGTGGGGTCCCCGTCCGGGTCGAACGGCGTGTTGGCCCGGTCGGCGGCCAGGCACAGGACGGAGACGAGCGTCTTCAGCCCGGGGCAGTCCAGCAGGACGTCGGCCCCGTGGACGAAGCAGAGGATGCCGACCCCGCCGGTCTGGTGGGGGTGCAGATCGTCCAGGCAGTCGACCAGCGCGTCCCAGTTGCGTCCGAAGTAGCCGGGGAACCCGATCTCCCGCGCGAACGCGTCACAGGCGGACACCATCTCCCGCAGGTCCTCGGCCCGCAGGTGGTGCACCCGGCCGCCCCGGGCCCGGAAGGCCTCGCCCTGCTCGGCGAACACGGGCGCGTCACGCGGTCCGAACACCACCCACGGGGTCACCGGCCCGCTCAGGTCGAACGGTGCCGGGCGGCCGTCCGGCCGGCCCACCGTCCACGTCCCGCTGTCGAAGCCCTCGACGAGGTACCGGCAGCCGGCGAAGTCGTCCTGCGCGAACCGCTGCGGGTCCGCGTCGGCGGCCGCGTCGACCGCCACCAGCAGCACGTCGACGACGTCCTGCTGCGCCGCGGCGAACGCCTGCACCTCGGACCAGGTCATGGGGATCCCGGTCGGCGCGGCCAGGACCAGGTCGCGGAAGTCCTCGACGTCGAGGCCGCCGGGCGCCTCGCCGACCCCGTCCCAGTCGAGCAGGAGCCACGTCCAGGTGTTGTCCGGGACGCGGGCGAGCACCTCGGCCAGGCCGGTCTTCCGGCCCGGCCCGTCCCACATGGGGAACCGCTCCATGGCTGCCCGGCCTCCTTCCTCGTTCGCCGCGTGCGGGTACGGGGACGGGGGGGGGGGGGGAGGGGGGGGGGGGGGGGGGGGGCGGACGGGTCAGCGGGCGCGGCGGGGC